>JAJYGM010000480.1 GCA_021785095.1 Actinomycetes bacterium | reverse complement strand
CCACCGGAGCCGTCACGCATAGACGCCGATGCCGACGAGCACCGCCCAGACGAGCACGAGGACCTGCAGGGTCCGGTTCTCCAGGGCGAGGTCGCTCGGCGTCCCGCCCCGGCCGGCGTCGAGGAGCCGCAGGACGTAGAGCACGCCGGTCACGACCGGTGCCACCGAGAGCTCGATCCACACCAGGTGGTCGCCTCGGTGCGCGAGCCCCGTCTTGTCGAACGCCCACAGGCAGTAGGTGGTCACCGCCCCTGCCGCGCTCAACGTCAGGGCCGAGCGAAGGAACTGGGGCGAGTACTGCTCGAGCGCGCTGCGGTGCAGCCCACGATCTTGCCCGAGCGTCTCGTGCTCTCCGGTCCGCTTCCCGACGACCAGGAGTAAGGCGCTGAAGGACGTCACGACGAGGAACCAGCTCGAAAGCGGTACGTGGGTCGCGACACCTCCGGCGATCGCTCGGAGCACGAAGCCAGATGCCACTGCCGTCATCTCGATCACGGGCTCGTGCTTCAGCCAAAGGGAGTAGCTGACGGTGATCGCTGCGTACGTGGCGATCACGACGACGAGCGGCCACCCCGCGAGCAGATCGGCGCCAGCGAGAGCGACCGCGAAGAGCACCACGGCGCCGCTCACCGCGACCGCCGGCCGGACGCGCCCCGACGCCACCGGGCGAAGGCGCTTCCCCGGGTGCTGGCGGTCGGCGTCGGCGTCGGCGACGTCGTTCACGAAGTAGGCAGCTGACGCAGCGACGCAGAAGATCCCGAAGGCCGCGAGCGCGTGGAGCGCGGCTCCGGCGTGAATGAGGACGCCGGCCGCGCCCGGCGCCACGAAGACGAGGACGTTCTTCGTCCACTGCTTCGGTCGGGCCATGCGGAGCGTGTCGCGCACCGGCGTCGCCGACGTCGCAGGAACGCTCGGGACGGCGTGCAGCGGCGCATTCACCTGCACCCGGTCTGCTGCACGCTCCATCGTGCTGCCATGGTACCGGCGTTCCATGACGATCGAATGAGGGTTCGGAGGTGCTCCGCCCCGGCCGTGTTCATGCCGCCGTCACCTGTCACCCGTACGATTGGCGAGTGGGTTGCCCCGGGTCGACGTCTCGTTGCGTGCGGCCGCGAACTATCCTCGCGGACGACGCACGGAAAAGCCATCAACTTCGGGCGAGTACCGACGGCGAGCCTTCAGCCGAGGCTCTGCTGCTCTGCCCCCGCGCCGAACCCGTCCTCGACGTGACGCGGGCGAGCCACCGTTGAGTCGCCGCCCCTCGCCCTCCCGCTCGGACACCGAGAGCCGCTTCGCTCGCCTCGAGGTGCCCGGTCCGCACACTGACTCGCCCCCTCCCGGCGCCCGCTCGGGTCGCGACACCGCACCGCCCGCCACCAGGGCGCGCCACGCGGCGCCGCGAGCCAAGCGGCGCCGCTCTCTTCGCGCCCGTCGCGTGCGCGCCGGGATCGGGATCGTGGTGGTGGGCGTGCTCGTCTGGGTCGCGGTTTCCCTCGGCACGGCACTTGCGAACCCGATGCTCGGGAACTCGCTCGTCGCACGGGGAGCCGAGTGGGTGCGCCAGAACGGCGGCGGCGCGGTCGTCCGGTGGATCGAGAACGAGTGGTACCGCCATCACGCGCCCAAGGTCGGTGGAACGCCGCCGTCGGGAGCGATCAAGAAACCGACCGAGCAGTCGATCGCCGCCTCCGCGGGTGGTGTGCCGCACCTGGCCGCGCCGACGCCGATCGCGCCGTTCGCGAAGCCCGCCATCGCGGGTGAAGGGGACTGGTCACCGGCGGGGAGGCTCGTCGACGGCGTCCCGGCCGTGTACGAGACGACGCTCCGCCCGGACGCGATCCACACGAGCTACGTGGTCGGCGTCGCATGGATGGACACGAAGCTCCTCAGAGCGACGCTGTACTCGGGGAGCCAGATTCCTGGTGGCGGCCCCTACCCGCACACCGCGCCGATCCTCCCCTCGGCCGCGCGCTCCCTGGTCGCCGCCTTCAATGCCGGCTTCCTCATGTCCACAGCGAACGGCGGCTACTACACGGACCACAAGACGGTCATCCCGCTGCGGTCCGGAGCCGCGTCGTTCGTCGTCTACGCGAACGGATCGGCGACCGTCGGCGCGTGGGGAAAGACAGTCACGATGACCCCATCGGTCGTCTCCGTCAGGCAGAACCTCGACCTCCTCGTGGAGAACGGCAAGCCCGTCCCTGGGCTCAACGCCACAACAACGACGCGCTGGGGCGCGACCCTGGGCAACGCGGTCTACGTCTGGCGCTCAGGACTCGGGGTCACTTCGGACGGCGCGCTCGTCTACGTGGGCGGGCCCGGTCTGAACATCACCGATCTCGCCAACATCCTGGCGAGAGCCGGGTGCGTACGCGCGATGGAGCTCGACATCAACACGACATGGGTGAACTTGTCGACGTACAAGCCGGTCACGCCGAACGGACAGGCCTCCGGAGCGAATGGGACCGAGCTGCTCCCCCAGATGTCGGGCACGCCTGCCCGCTACTTCCAGAGCTGGTGGGTGCGGGACTTCATCACGATGTCGGCGATGCCGCCGCGTCGCTGAGCCGCCGCGACCGAACCACCATCAGCGAGCCGCCGCGACCTCGAGTCGAGTCGTCCCCGGCCCGGGCAGGCCGGGGACCTGCGGGCCTCAGCGGGACGCCACGGAGCGGGAACGGCTCGCGACCGACCCTTCTGCGGGCCTCTGGGGGCTCTCTTCGACCTCGCGGGCGACGCGGCGAAGCACGCCCCGCAGGACACGCCGTGCCCTGGCACCGAGCGCCTCGGTCGTCGCCGGCGTGCCGTCGTCGCCGTCTTGGTGCCAGGTGCCCGACACCGTCATCTCGCAGCGGTCTGCATCGACCGAGTCGACGCTCAGCTCCCCCTCGAAATGGCTTCGGCCGCCCGGCTCGGACAGCCGCCAGGCCAACAGGTAGCTCACCGTTCCCGCCGCGCCACCTGCAGCCAAGGGCTCGATCGAGCAGTCGGCGACGAGCGGTGGTGGGCGGGACGCCGCGCCTTCGAGCTCGCCGACCTCGTGCACCGCAGCGCCCAGGGCGGTGCTCCAGTTGCGACGAGCGCCGAGCACGCGCTGCACCACGGGTGCCGGGAGCTCGACCTGGACGAGGTCCGAAAGCGTGACCGCGTGGGCGTACGAACGGTGGGCGTCCACCGGCACCGGGTACTCGCCGGCTTCGATGACGGCGTCGCGAGCAGCCAGCTCGGCGAGGCTCGTCCCGGCCAAGAGCTCGGCCAGCCGGGCCGTCGCCTCGGTCCAGGTCTCGTGCAGCGGGCACACGGCCTCCCAGCGGCAAGGTCCCTCTCCGAGAGCGCAGCGCTCCGCGCGCAGCGGCCCCTCCGCCGCCTCGACGACCTCCAAGACGCTGATCTCGCCAGGCGAGCGAGAGAGCCGGTAGCCGCCATCTCGGCCTGCCCGTGACACCGCCAAGCCAGCCCGCACCAAGTCCGCGAGGATCTGCGAGGCGAAGGTGCGGGGCACTTCGGTGTCGGCGACGACCTCCCGGATCTTGCGAGGCTTCCCGCCTTCGAAGGCGCGAGCGAGCGCGATCGCCGAACGCATGACGTAGTCACCGCGCTTGGACAGCGTCATGTTCATGGCGTGGCCCGCAGGCTACCGTGATTCGGCGGCGGTGGCGATGACCCCGCCGCTGCTCTGTCGCAGACCCGTCACCGAGCGCCGACGGACGCCGGCACCGCGGAGAGCTCCCGGACTCCGGTCAGGATCCGGCGTGCGAAGGCGACGGCGGCCACCTTGTTCCCCCCGCGCCGGAGCGCCGATGTCGCCACGACCCTGGCGCCCCGGCGCTCGAGGGCCGCCGCCATGTCGGCGAGCGTCGAGCGCGGGTCCACGCCGAAGGTGCAGAACACCGCGACGGGCATGCCTCCGAGCCGCGGGAGCTCGTCCAGCCAGGCGCGGACCGCCGGCGGCGGGCCGACCTTGGCCACCACGAGTCCTTTCACCCAGGAGCCGACCACGAGGAGGTCAGCAGCCGCGAGCTCTGCCGGACCGACCCGTTCGATCGGCAGCACCCGGACGCTCAGGCCCTTGTCCGTGAGCTCCTCGCCGACCGTCCGGGCCACCTGGGCCGTGCGACCGCCCTCGCTCGCGTAGCAGACGAGCGCGCGGCGGTAGCGACCGGACTCCTCGCGGCCTGGCCGATTGGGTCGGGCCGCGAGCAGCGCGCCGGCGGCGCGACGGCCTTGGGCCATGGCCTCGACCACCGTCGCCGGGCCCACCAGCGCGTCGCCGACCACCCAGAGCCGCTCGCGCACGGGGAGCGAGGCGGCCTGCAGCCCCACCTCCCGGCCGAGCGCGAGCTTGCCGACGGGGTTGTGGTACGCGAATGCCGACGCACGGTTGGCGAGCACGCCCGAAGCGGTCCACCGGCGATCTGCCAGGCCGCGCGCCTCTCGGCGCACCGGGGTGCCCGGTAGCACGCCGGCCACGGCGGGGTCGACCCGGTAGCCCATGGCCATGACGACGAGGTCCACGTCGAGGGTGTCTGGGGCCTCGCCGTGCAGGACGGTGGGGAGCCGGTCCGCCTGCTCCTGGCGGGTGGGCGCCAACAGCGCGCGCCGGACTCGCTGGCCGTCTCCTTCCACACGGGCGACGGTCCTCGAGAACCGGACGTCGACGCCCTCGTCGCGAGCCTCTGCCAGCTCGTCGGGCCGAGCAAGCGAAAAGCGCTCGTCCAGCCAGTCCACGCACGTGGCGCCCAGGCCGAGCCGTCGTGCCGTCCGGGCGACGTCCATGGCCGTGTTGCCCGCGCCGAGCACCAGCACGTGCGGCGCACGGCCGGAGCCCCCCATCGCGTCCAGGCCCATCGTCGCCCGCCACGCCGGCACGCCGTCGCCTGCCTCGAGCGCAGCTCGGGCCGTCTTCAAGAAGGTGGTGGCGTCGGTGACTCCCTCGAGGTCGGCACCGGGGATGGGCAGGCGCACCGGGACGCTCGCGCCCGTCGCCACCACGACCGCGTCGTGGGAGGAGAGCAGCTGCTCCAGCCCGGCGGCGTCGATCTCGACCCCGCAGTGCAGCTCGACCCCAGCCTCTTCGAGCTGGCGCCACGGCCTGCTCGCCACCGCGTCCGGGAGGGTGAAGTCGGGGATCCCCCAGCCGAGCAGCCCCCCTGGCACCGGGTCCCGCTCGTAGACCGTGACCGATGCACCCCCCTCCACGAGGGCCCACGCGGCGCCGATGCCTCCAGGGCCGGCACCCACGACGCCAACCGACAGCCCGGCGTCCGCGGCAGGCTCGGGAGGTGGGACGGCGTACGTGTCGGCCACGAACCGCTCCAGCTGCCCGATGGCGACGGGCGTCTCGCCTGCGAGCGACCACGTGCACGCACCCTCGCACTGCGCAGCCTGGTTGCACACGCGTGAGCAGACGTCGGGCAGCACCGAGGTCCGACGAAGGACCTCGTGCGCCTTCGCGAGGTCACGCTCCGCGATTGCGGCGATGAACCCGGGGATGTCGTTGTGCGCCGGGCAGCCCCGCATGCAGGTTGGATCGGGGCACGAGAGGCACCGCTGCGCCTCTGCAAGCGCATCCTCCCAGCTGCCGAGCCCCCGGCGGATCTCCTGTACGTCGGCGAGCAAACGCTCGGGGTGCACCACCTCGGTCGTCGCCCGGGACCCGGCGAGCGCCGGTCCCGTCACCTCGATGGCGCTGAACGGGCAGGTGCGCACGCACTGACGGCAGCCGACGCACCGCTCGTCGTCGGCGAGCACGACCCAGCGCCCCGGGTCCATGTCGAGCGCGCCGACGGGGCAGCGGACGACGCACTCCTGGCAGCCTGCGCACCGGTCCACCAGGACCTGCACGTGGGGCAGGTCCGTCCCGGCTGCCGGCTTGTCGGACGTGATGATGGCCATGAGCTCCTCCAGTCGGTCCGGCGGCCGTCAGCTCGCCGCATGCATCAGGACGTACAGCACGCTCGCCGCCGCTCCGCAGGAGAGGACGACGCCGAGCGTCGCCAGCCGGACGCCGAGGGCGTTCCGGCTGACCGGCACCAGCTCCCGCCCGGCGATCCTCCAGGTGGCCCACGCTGCGGCCGCGGTGCCGGCGACGATCACGGCGACCTGCACCACGACGATCCAGCCGTCGGAGAGGATGTGGAAGCCGTAGATCGGGGACTGGGCGGACGAGAAGCCGGCGATGTGGGCGACGGCGGGCACGACCCGGGCGGAGTGCTTGAAGAACTTCGGCAGCTGGCGGGCGAAGTAGTCGGCACCCATCACCGGGATGAGCCCGTAGGACATCGGGACGAAGAACGCCCGGAACCGCGAGGTCCGGTCCGCGAAGCTGTCGAGGTGGGTCTCGACGACGTCACGGCGTCCGAGCCCACGGGAGAACAGCCAGGCGATCCCGGCATAGAGCAGCGAGACCAGGGCGATGATGCCGACGTAGTCGACTGGGTTCGGGTAGTGGGGCAACAGCATCCCCCGGTTCAGCCACGAGTCCAACGAGGCGTAGGCGTTGGTGGCGTTGAACTGCTGGAAGACGACCAGGCCCCACAGGATGGCGATGCCCCAGGCGACGTCGGCCCGGCGACGGCGGGGGGCGACCACCGAGGTCAGAGGGCGCTGAAGGAACAGCCCGACGTTGCCCTCGGGGCAGGACTTGAAGCACTCGGTGCACAGCCCGCACGACAGGTTCGAGTCCGCGCTTCCCGGCCACGTGTACCACGGGCACCCGTAGCCCTGCTCCCCGCCGCGCATGCAATCCTTCGTCTTGCACGACAGGCAGACCTCGCGGTCCTTGGTCCGGAACCCTGCCACCGAGCCCATCGACCCGACCGTGCCGATCAAGGTGGTGAGCGGGCAGACGTAGCGGCAGAACGTGCGCCGCTCGAAGACCAAGAAGAAGATGAGCGCTGACGAGACGATGCCGACGACCATCCACGAGGTGTCCGCCGGATTGCCCGGCCCGGCGATGTTGAAGAACTCCTCGATCCAGGTGAGCACGAGGAAGCTCACCACCGGGATCAAGAAGCCGAGGCGGGCCAGGGGCTCGGGGAACTTGCGGCCGAGGCCGAGGGCCTTCTGGGTGCGGCGGAAGAAGGTGCGCCGCTGCACCCACTCGGCGAACCCCCCGAACGGGCACATCGCGCACCAGGCCCGCCCCACCACGACCATCATCACGAACACGAGGCAGAACCAGACGTACCAGGTGATGGCGGCGCCGAAGTTCAGGCCCGGGATCGCCGTGCCGAGGACCCCTACGAAGATCACGGTCCAAAAGACGATCTGGTTCGGTAAGATGAGGAGGAACTGGAACTTCCGATTGCGCATCAGGCGCGCTACCCGCGGATTGCGCGTCACCTCCAACCCGGGCTCCGGGTCCGTCGCGGCGAACCGCTCCTCGAGCCCAGCCCTCTTCGCCGGCCGCAGGCGCACCGCTGCGGACACCGGGTCTCCTTGGGCGGCGCTCTTGCGGTCCTGCAGGTCGACGGCCATCGTCCCTCCTCGTCCCCCGGTTGGCGGCATCGCCCCGAGGCGTCCAGCCGGCCCTTCGAGATCCGGTCCGTACGTATAGTTTCTGACTACACCTTTACCGTAGTGAGTCTCTCGCACTACGTCAAGTCGTGCGGTAATATTTACTCGGTGGATCTCCGGCTGTCACATCGGGGCAGGTACGTCGTGCGGGCGGCGGTCTTCCTCGCGGCCGCGTACGGCTCCGGGCGCGTGCGCACCCAGCGAGAGGTGTCCGAAGCGATGGCGGTTCCCAAGGCGTTCGTGCCCCAGGTCCTGAGCGATCTCGTCCGGTCGGGGCTGGTCGTGTCGATCTCGGGAGCTCGCGGGGGCTACCGTCTCGCGCGCCCTCCCGACCAGGTGCAGCTCTTGGAGGTGGTCGAAGCGGGGGAAGGGCCGATGATGGCCGGGGGCGGCTCCTCGTCTGGCGCCGACAGGCTCGGACGTCCGCCGCACGCGCTGTTGGCGGACGCCAGCACGGAATTCCTGCGCGCGCTCTCGGTCACGAGCCTCGCCCAGCTCGTCGACGGAGGGGGCCAGGACGCCCGGCGGACCGCGTTGCTGCCCTGCGGGGTGCTAGCGATCCGCCCGAGCGCGGACCTGCGGGCGCTGGCCGACGGCGTCGTCGCCGAGCAAGTCGGAGAGGAATCGGTCGAGCGACGCCGAGACCGGGTCAGGGCGGCGGCGAGCCCTCGCAGTCGTCGCGGCAGCGATGGCGAAGAGGGCGCCGTACACGAGGACGACCAGCAGTGAGCCTGCCACCAACACCACCGCGCACAGCCCGAGGACCGACCCCACCATTCCAGCGTGGGCCGCTCGGCGCAGGCCGAGAACCCGAAATCCCCTTCCGTAGTGCTTCGGTCCGCCTCCGTGACCCTTCGGAGCCGACCACGGTGCCTACCGAGGATCCTCGAAGCGAAGACAAGGAAGACAAGGAAGTCCGGATCGTCATCGTGGAGGACCACGCGCTCGTGCGCGAGGGCACGGCGGAGCTGCTCGAGGCGACTCCCGACCTCCACGTGGTGGGCGATTGCGGCACCGCGGAGGAGGGAGCCGAGCTCGTCGAGCGGCTCGCCCCCGACGTGGTGCTCGTCGACGTGAACCTGCCAGGTGCAAGCGGGCTCGCGCTCGCAAGAGACCTTGCCCGACGCTCGCCGACGACCCAGACGCTCGTCGTGAGCGCCTACGACGATCACGCGTACGTCGTCGAGGCGCTGGAGATCGGCGTCGGGGGCTACCTGCTCAAGACCGCTTCGGGACGAGAGCTGATCGAGGCCGTGCGACTCGTCGCCGCGGGCGTGTTCGTCCTGGACGGCGCGGTGTCGTCGAGGCTCAGCCGCAGGCGAAGGGAAGGTTCCGGGCGCCGCGGCTCCGACGCGCTCACGCCAAGGGAATCCGAGGTGCTGGCGCTCATCACGCAGGGACGGTCCAACAAGCAGATCGCCGCCGAGCTCTCGCTCGGCGTGCGCACCGTGGAGTCCCACGTGTCGACCCTGCTCGCGAAGCTCGGTGCCGCGTCGCGCACCGAGGCCGTCGCCCACGCGCTGCGGGGAGAGAACTACCCGCGCAGCCACGAAGATGGCCAGAACATCGGTTTCTGAGGCAGGTCCGGCGCGTATCGCCGAGGGCCCCGGCAGGTTCGCCGAAGTCATCCGGACTGCGCTGAGGCCGCCGATCCGGGACCGGCGCTTCTGGGGGATCCAAGCCCTCGTCGTCGCCCTCGCGGGGGTGCACTTCTTCGTCGACCTTCACTCCCCGGCCGGCGTGGAGGGGTTCCCCGACGGCATCCCGGTCGCACTGCTGATCGTCCCGGTCGGCTACGCAGCCCTGCGGTACGGGCTGACCGGCTCGGCGGCCACCGCAGCCTGGGCGACCCTGCTGTGGCTGCCCGACCTCCTGCTCCCTCTCGACCAGGGTCACGCGCCCTCCGACGTCGTCAACCTGCTCCTCGTCGACGCGGTCGCCTTCTTCTTCGGAGAGCGGATCGAGGCGGAACGCCGAGCGCACGCGCGCGTCGAGCGCGCCACGCTCGCTCGCTTGCGCGCGGAGGCCGGCTACCGTCAGCTCTTCGAGGCGAACCGGGCACCGATCCTCGTGCTCGACGCGAGAGGGGTGGTGCGCGCTGCCAACCCGGCCGCGACGTCGGTCTTCGGCACTGACGCGATCGGCATGCCGGCAGGCGCGCTGCTCGGGAGCGACGAGCCGATCGAGTCGCTCCATCACCGGGTCGTCAGCCTGCGGGACGAACGCGACTACCGGGTGGGACTTGCCGAGCTCTCGGAGGGTGGCGCCGCCGCATCGCAGCTCGTCTTCGAAGACGTGACCGTCGAACGCAGCGAGACCCGCCGTGCGGCACGACAGCGCGCGCTCATGGTCGCAGCGGAAGAAGAGCAGCGGCGTCGGCTCGCCCGCGAGCTGCACGACGAACCCCTGCAGCTCTTCTTGCACCTCGCACGGAAGCTCGCCTCTCTGGGCGAGGACGCCGGTGTGCCCGCCGACGTCGCGGCGAGCCTGGACGATGCCAGGGCTCGATCCCTCGAGGCCGCGGCCAGGTTGCGAAACCTCGCGAGGGACCTGCGGCCGCCGGCGCTGGACCAGCTCGGACTCGTTCCTGCGCTGGTCGGGTTCCTCGCCGAGACCGAGGACGACAGCGGCGTCCCAGTCGAGCTCGAGGTGTCCGGCGAGACGCGTCGAGCCCGCCCCGACGTGGAGCTCGGTGCCTTCCGGATCGTCCAAGAGGCGGTCCGCAACGCCGTAGGGCACGCCCGGGCACGCGAGATCCGCGTCAGCGTCGCGTTCGACAGCGACCTCCTCCGTCTGCGCGTGCTCGACGACGGCGAGGGTTTCGACATGGACGATGAAGGCCACTCGACGAACCACTTCGGGCTCGTCGGCATGTCCGAGAGGGCCGGCCTGCTCGGCGGCAGCCTCCAGGTCCGCAGTGCACCCGGGCGCGGCACCGACGTGACCTCGAGCCTTCCTTACGACCTTCGGTACGGGTCCCCGCTGCCGGCTGACGAGCTCACAGTCGCCAGGGTCAGTCCGATCAGAGCCAGCTCGTCCTCGCCGCCGTCGCCGGCGCCGGCGTCCGGTGGTGCTGCTGCTGGGCTTGCCTGATCGAGGCAGCTCGAGCGTGCTCGGACGCGACCGCCCGCCCGTCTTATGACCGGTGGTCCAGTGCCGGCCGGACGAGCCCTCCAAAGACCGCGGCACCGGTCAGCTGCACGCAACCTTCATCACCCCGAGCGTTCGGTCCCTCAGGACCCGTGCCCGATCCCTCAGGACCCGTGCCCGATCCCTCAGAGCCCGTGCCCGATCCCTCAGAGCCCGTGCCCGAGCTGGTGTCGGAGGGAGCCTTCCAGCTGCGGCCTCCGGAAGCCGAAACCTGCCACCTCCAGCCGCCGCGGCACGACGCGCTGGCTTGCGCATGCGACCTCCTGGACGCCCTCCGCCCCGACGACGACGCCGAGCGCCGACTTGGGGACCGGGACGAGCGCCGGCCGTCGGAGCACGCGCGCGAGCGTGGCCGAGAACTCCGCGTTCTGGACGGGTGTCGGCGCGACCGCGTTGAGCACCCCCGCAAGATGCTCGTCGAACAGAGCCCTCGCGTAGACGTCGGTCAGGTCGTCGAGATCGATCCAGGAGAGCCACTGGCTCCCGGTGCCGATTCGCCCGCCGAGGCCGGCAAGGTACACCGGGCGCAGGAGCTTCAACAGGCCGCCTCGGCCGGAGAGCACGACGCCGGTCCGCACGTTCACGACCCGAAGCCCGGCGTCGACGGCGCGTTCGGTTGCCGCCTCCCAGCGAGCGACCACGTCGGCGAGGAAGCCGCCGCCCCTTCCGCTTGCTTCGTCGAGGAGCTCGTTCCCACGATCTGAGCCGTAGTACCCGATCGCCGAGGCGACGAGGAGGACACGCGGACCGTGCGACCGCACCACCGCGTCCGCCAGCCGGCGCGTCGGCTCGACCCTGCTCGACGCGATGGACCTCTTGTGCTGCTCGCTGAAACGGCCGGCGATCGACGCGCCCGCGAGGTGCACGACCGCGTCGACGCCCTCGAAGATGCCGGGATCGGGGTCGTCGGGGTTCCACGCTCGTTCGCCGTCCACGCGCGGCACTCGACGGACGAGGCGGACGACCTGGTGACCAGCGGTCGTAAGGAACGCACAGAGCGCGGCGCCGACCAGCCCCGATGACCCCGTGACCGCGACGGTCCGCGGGGTCGGGTGGAGTTGTCGGAGCTGGGCGATCACGTCGAGGTCGTCGCGAAGCTGGGTGTGCCGGTAGACGAAGGTGCTCCGAAGCAACGCGGCCGGGACCGGAGTCGTGACAGTGTCCGTGACGCGCGTCCGGGATGGCCCCTCTGGCGTGAACGAATGGACGTGGTGCCAGTGCAACG
>JAJYGM010000580.1 GCA_021785095.1 Actinomycetes bacterium | reverse complement strand
CAGCGAGGGGCGACCCGGGCGGTTGAGGTCGGCCGTCGTGTCGAGCCTGCAGGGTGATGTGCGTCAGCCCAGGCTGGGACGGCGAGTTCGCGCCGCCTGCGGCAGGACAAGGCTTGTGGCACAATCTTGACAGGAGGGGAAACCGTCCCTTCGGAGAGGGGCTGTAGATGGGCCAGACGCCGTTCGACTCGCTGTTCCCCCCGTTGCCGGAGGGGTTCCTGATGCCGTTTTGGTACGCCTCGCTGCAGTCGTTGTGGGTCTACTACCCCGTGGAGCCCGACCTCCTCCGGGAGCGCATCCCCGTGCTCGACGGAGAGATGGCTCTCGAGCCAGCCCTGTTCGACATCGGGGGGAGCCGGCTCGGCCTCGCGTCGGTCGACTTCCAGATCTACACGAGCCATGGTGGGACCTATCTCGCCACTGTTCGAGAGGTCGAGTTCAACGTCTACACCTACCCGAAGGCGCGCGAGCCACTGGTCCCGCGCATGACCCTCGACCAGTACCTCGCCGGCGAGGACCAGACGAAGTCGATCGGCGGTCTGCGCCTGCACGTGCCGTGCGACAACCCCATCGCGGTGCAGGCGGGGCAGAAGCTCTTCGGCGAGCCGAAGTACCCGGCGATCTTCACGTACACCGCTCCGACATTGAACGATCCGAGCGTCACGTCCTGGCAGTACTCCGTCTATCAGGACGATCAAAGCAAGCAGGGGGACCTCATCTGGTCGATGTCGGTGGAACTCGGCTCGGTGCCCGTCGTCCAGGACAACCCTTCGCCGCTCGTCGAATACGGCGTCGTGCTCGAGACCGGTGGTGTGCGCCGGCTCGTGGGCAACGAGTGGAGCTTCTACGGGCCGTTCCAGGGCTACCGGTTCGACAGCGCGAACCAGCCGCCGATCACGATCGACTACGGCAACCCCGCGACCGACCCGACGAACACCATCGCCGACCTCCAACTGCTCATCGGCCAGACGCAGCCGGTCGCAGCACAGGCGTTCCAGTCTGCTCCCGTCTCCTCCGAGTGCCGCGCCACCTATGCGGTGCCGGCATGAACCCGGTTCAGACCTTCCTCCAGCTCTCGGTCCACTTGACGGGGTTCAGCGAGACGGAGCTGCTCGGTAGCGGGCAGGCTCAGCCGTTCCTCGACGAGATCACGTCCATCGCAGGCGAGCGCGCCGCCGGGCAGCTGCTCGGTGTGGCCGGTCGGATCCTCGAGCAGGGCGGTGACCCGAACCAGGCGATCCAGGTCGAGATCATGAAGGACCCCTATCTCGGTCCCCTTGCTCGCAACGTCATCGTGATGTGGTACCTCGGGCAGTGGGACCAGCTCCCGCGAGCCTGGCGGGACGCCTACGGCGCCAACCCCTCCGACATCACCCACATCGTGTCTGACGCCGCATATCGCTCCGGACTCGTCTGGGTTGCGATCGGCTCGCATCCCTCTGGGGCCAAAGCACCGGGATACGCCTCCTGGGCACAACCGCCGGCGGCGTCGCCGGCACCCCCCACCGGACCGGTCGCCTCGAGCTCGTCTCGCCCATGACGGACTACGACGTCGTGATCGCCGGTGCCGGGCCGGTCGGCGCGATCCTCGCCCGTCGCTTGACCAGAGCGGGCGTCTCGGTGCTCGTGCTCGAGGCCGGCGCCGCAACCGGAGCCACCTGGGAGGGCTACCAGGGCAACGTGCTCACGCACCAGTCGGCCATCGCGAAGGTGCCCAACTCGCCGTGGCCCGACAGCCCGTTCGCACCAGAGCCGTCGGTGCTCGACATCGCGAAGATCCCGCCGGGTGGAGTCGACGCCAACCACTACCTCGTGCAGGCAGGTCCGATGCCCTTCGGGAGCGACTACACGAAGACGAGCGGTGGCACCACCATGCACTGGCTCGGCACCTCCCTGCGAATGGTGCCCGCAGATTTCGAGCTCCGCTCCCGCTACGGCCAAGGGGTCGACTGGCCTCTCTCCTATGACGACCTCGAGCCCTACTACCGCCAGGCTGAGCTCGAGCTCGGCATCGCCGCCAACGTAGAGGATCAGCGCTATCTCGGCATCTGGTTCCCGGACGACTACGTCTACCCCATGTTCCGCATCCCGCCCAGCTTCAGCGACCAGGTCTTCGCCGCTCAGTTGGACGGGTACACGATTTCGCTCGACGGCACGACCTGCGCGCTGCAGGTCACGAGCACCCCGCAGGGCCGGAACTCCATGCCCAACCCGGCCTACGACGGCGGACGCGGATACGAGCCACTGGGAGCGGTGGGGAACCCGCACCGCGGCCTTCGCTGCGAGGGGAACGCGAGCTGCATCCCGATCTGCCCGGTGCAGGCGAAGTACAACGCGCTGAAGACGCTGGCGGCAGCGGCGGCCGAACGGATGGATCTCGTCACCCAGGCCGTCGTCTCGAAGGTGCTCCTCACGTCAGACGCCAAGCGCGTGTCAGGGCTCGTGTACCAGACCTACGACGGCTCGGGTCCCGGATCCACGCCCGTCACGGTGACGGCCGACGTCTACGTCCTTGCGACGAGCGCGATCGAGAACGCGAAGATCCTGCTCGCCTCGAACGCTGCCAACAGCAGCGGCCAGGTCGGGCTCAACCTGATGGACCACCCGTTCGTCATGACCTGGGCGCTCATGGGGGAGAACATCGGCGCCTACCGGGGCCCCGGCTCGACCTCGGGGATCGAGATCCTGAGAGACGGGGCGTTCCGCAAGGACCGGGCTGCGTTTCGGGTGGAGCTCGCCAACTGGGGCTGGGACTTCCCGGCCTTCGGGCCGTATCTCCAGCTCGAGGAGGCGGTCGCGGGGGGAGCCTTCGGGCCGAGGCTGCGCCAGCAGATGGCAGAGGACGTGCCGCGCCAGATCCGCTTCGGTTTCGTGACAGAGCAGCTCCCGTCGCCGGCGAACAGGGTCGAGATCTCGAACGCGTGGACCGACGCCCTCGGCAACCCGCGGCCGGTCATCCACTACCAGCTCGACGACTATGTCCTGAAGAGCTTCAAAGCGGCCCGGCAGCTCAGCTCGCAGGCGTTCTCCCGGCTCGGTGCCATCGAGATGACTTCCTACAGCCCGCTGTCGCCGACCTGGATCACCTACGACGGCCAAGGGTACTCGTGGAACGGCGCGGGACACGTGATGGGCACCCACCGCATGTGGGACCGCGCCGACCAAGGAGTCGTCGATCCCGACCAGCGGAGCTTCGACCACGACAACCTCTTCGTCGCCGGTGGCGGCTCGATGCCCACGTCCTCCGCCGCGAACCCGACGCTCACCATCGCCGCGCTCGCGTGCCGGACAGCCGACCGGATCACGGCAGATCTCGGCCGAAAGGCGTCCTGATGCCGATCGACAACCTCGACCAGCTCATCGAGCACCTGCAGCTCGCGATCGAGATCGAGCACGTCACCATCCCTCCTTATCTGTGCGCCCTCTGGTCGATCCCCGAGGGACGCAACGTCGAAGCGGCCGTGGTCATCCGCGAGGTCGTCATGCAGGAGATGCTCCACATGACCCTCATGGCGAACGTCATGAACGCCCTGGGCCACCACCCGAAGATCGCCAAGCGTGCCGTCGTCCGCGACTACCCCACCACACTGCCTCACAGCGACAAGTCCTTCCTCGTCGACCTCGCTCCATTCAGCCGCGACACCCTGGAGAGCTTCCGCAGGATCGAGCAGCCCGAGGCGATCTGCGCTCCGCCCGAGGCCGACGACTACCGGACGATCGGCCAGTTCTATGCCGCCGTCGCCGATGGACTCACGCAGTTCGCGAGCGACCCGTCGGTCTGGAAAGGCGACCCCGCGTGGCAGGTGCTGCCGGGGACGTACTTCTACGGCGGTGGCGGCGACGCGATCCGCGTCGAGGGGCTCGAGAGCGCCCAACAAGCGATCGAGACCGCTCGCTGCCAGGGCGAAGGCATGCTCGTCGATGTCTGGGAGAACAGCCCGTCGAGAGAGGTCGCCCACTACTTCGCCTTCGACGAGCTCTGGCGCGGTCGCATGTACGTGGACGGTGACACCTATGACACCGGGCCGAGCGGGCCATATCTCTACGTCGACTACGACTGCGTGAGCCCGATGCACCCGAACCCGAAGGCGCGGGACTATCCCGTCGGGAGCTCGCAACGCGAGCTGACCGAGGTCTGCAATCGCACCTACACGAGCCTGCTCCAGCAGCTCGATGCCGCCTTCAGCGGCACGCCGTCAGCGCTCATCGAGACGGTCCCGACGATGAAGCAACTGGAGTACGAAGCCCTTGCCCTCATGCAGATGCCCTACGGCGACGGCGAGCACGTCGCAGGCCCGGCCTTCGAGTGGAGCGACGGGCCCTAGTCGGAATCGAGGCCGTGCCCGGCGAGGCTCGCACTGGCCCGTAGCTCGAGAGCCAGAGCGCCGTGCTCACTGGCGAGCCGCGCCGCCAAGCGGAACCGCGCTTCTGCTTCGGCCGTACGGCCCTGGCGATGGAGCAGGAGCCCTCGCAGCCGATGCAGCTCGGGCAGCCACCAGCCCTCGCCGGTGCGCGTGGTCACGGCATCCGCCTCGGCGAGCGTTTCCATCGCTTCATCGATCCGTCCTTGCCGCTCGAAGGTCTCGGCAAGGAGGTACAGGAAATACGGTGTGCCGAGCTCGGACCCGACGGCACGCCACTCTCGAAGGCCCACCTGCATCGCTTCGATGCCGCCGGCGGGGTCGCCGAGGACGGCCTCAGCCCAGCCGTGCATGATCCGCGCCCACCCGACCCAGAACTGGAAGCCTTGGTCGAGAGCCAGGTTCAGCGCACGCTCCGCCAGTTCGTGGACACCGGGCGCGTCGCCGGCGAACTGGCGGAGCCAGGAGGTGAACGCGAGCGACAAGTCGACAGTGAACGGATGTTCGAGGTTGGCGGCCATGGAGATCGCCCGCTCGGCTGCGCGATCTGCCCCTTCCTGCTCTCCCTGCAGCCAGAGTGCCCAGGAGTCGTATGCCTGGCAGGTCACCCAGGGGTCGACAACGTCCTGCAGCTCCTCGAGCCAGGCAGTCCCGTTGTCCGCAGATCCGGCGGCGATGACGCGCTCGAGATGGGAACGAGCAGTCGGGATGCGCCCGAGGTAGAGCAGCGTGCTCCCGATGGCACGATGTGTCGCCGCCTGCTGGGTCGGGTCCCCGGGCTGCGCCATCTTCTCGAGCTCTCCCGAGTAGTGGACCGCCTTGGCGTAGTCGGCCCTCAGGAGATGGACCCGCCAGGTGCCGTAGAGGGCGCGGAACAGGTGAGGTGACTCACCGCCGACGGCTCGGCAGAGCTCACCGGCACGCGAGTAGGTCTGCTCCACCTCCGGGGCGCTGTACCCCTTGCACGCCGTGAGCGGTGCACCGACGGCGATCAGCAGTCCCAGCTCTCGCTCGTCGCGCTCGTGTGACGGCGGCTCTCCCTGCAGCAGATCGACCGCTCGTCGGAAGTGCGCGATCGCCTCGAGGTTGGCGGACCGCCGCGCCGCCGCCTCCCCGGCGCGCTGCAGGTAGTCGATCGCTCGCACTGGTTGGCCTGCCGCCACGAGGTGGTGGGCGACAACCTCCGGCTGGGCGTGCGCTTGCTCGGGGAAGTCCCGGATGAGCGTCTCTGCGATCCTCTCGTGGTACCGCTGGCGGTCGCTCCGCAGCAGCGACTCGTAGGCGACATCACGAACCAGCCAATGCTTGAACACATAGCTCGTCTGCCGGCCGGCGCGGCGCCTGCGGACGAGGTCGGTGCTCACAATGGACGCCAGCTGCTCCTCCAACTGCTCGTCGGGGACGAGCGCTCGGAGGAAGTCCTCGCCCACCTCTCTGCCCACTGTCGCCATGAGCTGTGCGAGTGACCGGGCGGAGCCGAGGCGGTCGATCCGTGCCATCAGCGACTCCCGCACGGTGGAGGGCACGAGGTGGTCGGGAAGGTTCCCACTCAGCCAGTCCGAACCCCCTTCCTCAACCTCGCCGGACTCGAGCACCGCGTGTGTGATCTCCTCCGCGAAGAGCGGAACCCCGTCCGTGCGCAGCGAGATCTGCTCCTTCACCGATTCCGGCAAAGGGGTGTCACGAGCCACGATCTCCACGATCGCCATCACGTCTTCGGCCGAGAGGCGGTCCAGCGCGAGCCGGATCGCGTGCGGCCGGTCCGGCCACGGCAACACGTAGTCGGAACGGTGGGTGACGATGGCCAGGACGCGGTCGATCGGCTCAGGGCCGAAGTACGGCGCCAGGAGCTCGAGGGTCGTGGGGTCGATCCAGTGCAGGTCCTCGACGACGAGGAGGACGGGGGCATGCTCACTGCCGGCGAGGAGCCAGGAGTGGATGGCGTCGAGCGTGCGGCGTTTCTTCCGCTCGGCTGACTCGACAGTTGCCTCCCAACGATGGGCGAACGGGATGCCGAGCAGCTCGGCGATCAGTGGTCCGGCGGATGCGAGGGGGAGGTCGGCGTCTCGCAGCTGCTTCTCGAGGCGATCGAGGCGCTCCGCCGGGCGGCCGTGCTCGCCGATGACCCGGTTCAGGTGCTCGATGAGCGGGAAGAGCGCGCTCGATCCGCGGTGGGGGGAGCACTGGAGGCGGACGCGCATGCTCGCTTCGTGCCCGACGAGGTTCTCGAGCTCTCGGACAAGTCGCGACTTCCCGATGCCGGCCTCACCCGAGAGCGCGACGACCCTGCCTCGGCCGTGGTGCACCGCCTCCCAGGTGGACGTGAGGAGGCGCATCTCCTCGTCACGTCCCACGAGCGGTGTGAGGCCGGAGCTGATGGTGGCGTCGATACGGCTCTCCGCTCCGGTCGGCGCTTCGACCCGGTACACGGTGAGCGGCCGGCTCACGCCCTTCAGGAGCACCGGACCACGATCCTCGAGCCCGAACCATCCCCGCACCAGTGCGGCCGTCGCCGCAGAGATGAGAACCTCACCCGGTTCTGCTAGCGACTGCAGCCGGGCTGCGACGTTCGGTACGTCGCCGACGGCGATGTTCGGGACGTCGGCGACGACGTCCGGCCGCTGGCGGCGCCGCCCCCCGAGATCGGTGATGACCACCTCGCCCGAGTGGATGCCGACACGCACGGCGATGTCCGGACGACCGAAACGTGCCCTCAGCGACGCTGCCACCTCGGCGATGGCGAGACCGGCCCTCACTGCTTGGCGAGCGTCGTCCTCGTGTGCCTCCGGATAGCCGAAGTACGCGAGGATCCCGTCGCCCAGGTACTGGGCGACGAAGCCGAGGTCCGCCTCGATCGCACTCGTCGTGGCCGTCTGGTAGGCGAGCACGAGGTCGCGCATGTCTTCGGGGTCGAGCTCCTCTGAGAGCCGTGTGGACCCGACGAGATCGCTGAAGAGCACCGTCAGGTAACGGCGTTGCCCTGCCGCGCCGGCGTCGGCGTCGAAGGGCTCGGAGACAGCTCCGGGCGCGGCAGGCGCGGCAGGGATCGCGTCTGCGCCGTCGCGCGGCGCGGCAGCGGGTTGCGCAGGCTGTCCCCGCTCGCGCTCCTCGATGCGCGCCGCTTCATGCCTCCCCCCGTCCGCCACATACCTGTGTGCATCTTCCTGTGGAGGGGCGGCGCGCATCGTCTGCGGCGAAGCGGCCTGAGCCCCGGCATCGCGGCTCAGGCGATCAGCACGAGGATCAGGCTCGTCAAGGCCGAGCGGCGACCCGCAGCCGTAGCAGAAGGTGTTCGTGACATCGTTCTGCCTGCCGCAGGCCGCGCAGGCACGGCTCGTTGCGAGAGGCCGTCCGCAGCCTCCACAGAAGGTCGCATCCAAAGGATTCGCGCGGCCGCAGCTGGAACAGTCCACTTGGCTCCCCGTTTCCCCGTACGAGATTACCGCGAAAGGGTGGGATGCTCAGGAGCCGCTGGTCCATGCGACCTCCGCCACGCCCGGTCTCTCACGTCGGTGAGCTGGGCGCGTTTCGTCACGAACCGGCGCCGCGCTCAGCCTCGACCGTCGGTCACGGTCGCTCGATGCTGGCCTTGAGCGACTCGGGATCAGCAGAACCGACGATCCAAGCGTCGTAGTCGGCGCCCTCGAAGTTGATCCGGAGCCCCCGCTTGGTGTCGTGGTGGACGACAGCGAACAGCTTTTCGCTCCCAGTGTGCACGACGGCGACCTCCGAGTACCCCGGAACACGCTCACCCACCTTGAAACCGTGGTCGGCCGGCTCGTGCGCGTCTTCCAGCACCTCGACGGACCGGACCGCCGCTCGCGGCGCCCGCAGGTCGCCGTGGACGGACTCGACCTTCTCCATACGACTGAGGTGCAGCACCAGCTCGTCACCCTCGACTGCCAGATCGGCCACCGGACCTCCCTCCGACGTCTCTGCATCGCGAAGCGTACGCGCTGCCGGGAGGGTCTGGAGGGTGGCGCACTCCCTCTCCCTCTCCTCTCTCCCTCTCCCTCTCCTCTCTCGCCGGTTGCTGGCGGCCAGCGGCGGGTAGCAGATGTCTTGGAGAAGGAGATGTCGATCGAAGTCGAGCACTCGTTCAAGTGCGGCGTGCAAACGCCCGCTGCAGTACGCGAGTTCGTTTCCGAGATCCTTGCTGCGTGGGACTGCAAGGACACGGACGAGACGACGTGCCTGCTCGCGAACGAGCTCGCCACGAACGCCGTCGTCCATGCGGGCACAGACATCACCGTCCGTGTGAGCCCGGTGCCACCGATGCTGTTCGTCGAGGTCGAGGACGGCTCGCCGGAGTTGCCAGAACAGCTCGACCTGACACCGGAGTCGGAGCGAGGACGCGGCCTCTTCCTCGTCCAGGCACTCAGTGAACGCTGGGGGGCGGAACGCACGAGCGGGGGAAAGGTCGTCTGGTTCCAGGTGAAAGCCGCTTTCGCATCAGACCCGGGGCGTCGCCGGGAGAGGGTCAGCCGTCAGATCGCGGTCTGACCGGCGTGAGCCGCCGGTCACCCACCCGCCCGGCCACCCAGGTGGCGAGATCCGCGACCGGCACGATGGTGCTGTCGCGTCCCTCTGCCGAGCGGAGCCGGGCTTCGACGCCGCCGGACTCGAGTGAACGCCGCGACACCGTGAGGAGGACAGGGCAACCGATCAGCTCCGCATCGGCGAACTGGACGCCCGGTCGTTCGCCGCGGTCGTCGACGAGGACGTCGAGCCCGGCGTTCTCGAGTACCCCGACGACGCCGTCCAGTGCTGCGAAGCCCTCGTCCCCGATGACACAGAGGCAGGCGGCGAACGGAGCCACGGCAGCGGGCCAGCGAACGCCACGCTCGTCCCTGTGCTCCTCGGCTATGCAGGCGAAGAGCCGGCCGGTGCCGATGCCGTAGGAGCCCATGACGATCGGATGCTCGGTACCGTCCTCGGCCAGGTAGGCAGCACCGAGGAGGCTCGTGTACCGCGTCCCGAGCTTGAAGATGTTGCCGACCTCGACGCTCCGTTCGGTGCGCAGCGGAGCCCCGCAGTCGATGCACGGCTGGCCCTCTTCCGCCGCGGTGATGTCAGCTACGACGTCAGGAGTGAAGTCCCGGCCGACGTTCACGTTGCGGAGGTGCCACCCCTCCTCGTTCGCGCCTGCCACCAGGTTGCGCGACTCGGCCACGACCTCGTCGACCACGACGGTTGCACGGTCACCGACGCCGATCGGCGAGGCGTAACCGGCGACGCACCCGATCGACTCGATCTCCTCGGTCCTCATCGGCCGGAGCTCGGCGGCATGCAGCAGGTTCGCCAGCTTGGTCTCGTTGAGCTGCATGTCGCCGCGGACGACCGCCACGACGAACCTGCCGTCGTCGGTGGCCATGAACACCACCTTGGCCGTGCGGGTCTGCTCGATCCCGAGGAAGTCGCTCAAGGATGCGATGGTCGGCGTGTCCGGGGTCTCGACGCGCTCGAGTGGCCGGGACTGCTCGGTCGCGTCGATCACGGGACGTCCTGCTCGCGCGACCTGACGGTTCTGGGCGTAACCACACGAGTCGCAGAGCACGATCGTGTCCTCGCCGAGCGGGTTCAAGTACATGAACTCGTGTGCTTCGGTTCCACCCATCATCCCGACGTCGGCGGCGACTGCGATCACCGGCAGCTCGCAGCGGCGGAAGATCTCGTCGTACGCCTGGCGCAGCCGTTTGTACTGGAGGTCGAGTCCGGCATCGTCGCGGTCGAGCGAGTACGCGTCCTTCATTGTGAACTCGCGTGCGCGGATGAGGCCGGCACGCGGACGCGGGTCGTCGCGGAACTTGAGCTGGATCTGGTAGACGAGCTTCGGCAGCTGTCGCCACGACTGGATCTCGGACTCGGCGAGCATCGCGACGACCTCCTCGTTGGTCATCGCGAGAACGACCGGCCGGTCGCGCCGATCGGAGAAACGTGCCATCTCCGGGCCCACCGACTCGTACCGCCCGGAGCGCTTCCAGATCTCGGCCGGCTGGACGACCGGCATGGACAGCTCGACTCCCCCGGCCGCGTCCATCTCCTCGCGCATGATGTCCTCGATGCGCCGCATGACGCGCCAGGCGAGCGGCAGGTACGCGAAGATCCCTTGACCGAGCTGGCGGATGAAGGCGCCGCGCAACAGGAGCTGGTAGCCCGGGGTCTCCGCTCCGGACGGCGCCTCCCGCAGGGTCGTCCCGAACAGCTGCGACATCCTCATCCGGCCAAGGCTACCCGTGTGCCGAGGGCTGCCCGTGTGGCGGTCCACTGCCACGGGTAGGCTCGTGCCGTGGGAGCGGTCGCGCCCACCGTCGCGCCGCGACCACGATCACCGCATCGGAGAACGGCAATGGCTCGGGCTATCTGGACAGGTTCCATCAGCTTCGGCTTGGTCAACATCCCGGTTGGCTTGTACTCCGCTGTCTCGGAGAAGACCATCCGCTTCAACCAGCTGGAGCGCGGCACGTCCGACCGCATCCGGTACAAGCGCGTCAACGAGAACACCGGCAAGGAAGTCGAGTACCAGGACATCGTGAAGGGCTACGACGTCGGCGGCGGCCAGTACGTCGTCCTCACGCCGAAAGAGCTCGAAGCCGTCGAGCCGACCGGCAGCCGCACGATCGAGATCGAGGACTTCGTCGACCAGGTCGACATCGACCCGATCTTCTACAGCCAGACCTACTACGTCGGTCCGCGCAACGACGCGGCCTCACGGCCGTACGCGCTGCTGGTCGAGGCGATGAGGCAGTCGGGCAAGGTCGCCATCGCGCGGTTCGTGATGCGCACGAAGGAGTACCTCGCAGCCGTGCGAGTGAACGGCGAGGTGCTCGCCCTCGAGACCATGTACTTCGCCGACGAGATCCGCGACCCGCGAAGGGAGCTCGAGAGCGCTCCGACCGGTGAGCCGCCGCGCGAGCGAGAGCTCACGACAGCGATCTCGCTCATCGAGTCGATGAGCACGAAGTGGGACCCGACGAACTATCTCGACCGTTACCGCGAGCGCGTGGAGGAGCTCATCGAACAGAAGCTCCAGGGCGAGGAGATCGTGACGCCGAAGCGTCAGGAGCAGGACACGAACGTCGTCGACCTGATGGAGGCGCTGCGACGGTCGGTCGACCGCGTGCGCGGCGACCGCCGTGGCGGCACCCGTGCCGGGGAGGCGGACCAGCGCGGCGGCAAGGCGCCGGCATCGAAGCGTTCCGGTCGAAGGGCGGCCGCCGATACCGGCAGCCGTGGCACGAGGACGGCGGCCAAGACAGCTGACGGCTCTTCGACCGCCAAGTCGAGCGGATCGAAGAAGAACGCGGGCGCCCCGCCCCAGGGGGAGCAGCTCGCCATGATGACCCGTGAGGAGCTGTACCAGCTCGCGCAGGACATCAACGTCCCCGGCCGCTCCAAGATGACCCGGGACGAGCTTGCCGAGGCCGTCGCGAACGCGCAGGCAGGTCGCCAAGCTTCGTGACGCGGTCGCAACACAGGGGGACCTGAGTGCCCGCTCGCGGGCGCAAGGACGCTCTCGAGGAATACCGCGCAAAGCGCGATCCCGCGCGCACCCCCGAACCCGTTCCCGAACCCGTTCCGGAGCGCGAGGCCGAGGCCGAGGCCGAGG
>JAJYGM010000670.1 GCA_021785095.1 Actinomycetes bacterium | reverse complement strand
GGCGTAAAACCTGAGTTGGCTCACGTGCTCCGGATCGACGACGGCACAAGCCGTTGACCTGGGATGACGATGGCAGCTTGGGGAGATCTCGCGCACTAGCCTCGCTCTTTCACGAAACTCCGGCATTCGCGCCCTGTAGAGACACCAAAGTGCCTGTTCCGTGAGGGAAAATGAGGGTTCGAAACAACTCTCAGCAACCTCACGGAAAGGCACTTGGTAGGTGAAGCGTAGCGCCCCCCGGGGAGAGGCTTCCGAACCCATCGAAATGGCCTTGGACCGGAGCTGTGAACGCCGGTCCAATCCAGTAGCGCGGTGGGCACCTCTCGCCCAAAGGGGGTGAACGTAGCCGTGCTACTCGCCGTGCACCAGAAGCTCGCGACTCCGTTCGACCCCCCTGAACAGGGATGATCCTGTCAGGAAGGTCTCAGGAAGGTCACCGATCCATGGGAAATGTGGCGGCATATCGCCGCCTCGATGACCAAGGAGTTCCGCGTGGCTATCAGCATCCCTCGACCGGACGGCGAACCGCCTGACGGTCTGACGCCATCCACAGTCAAGCCCTTCCTCAACGTCGGCGAAGCCGCAGCCCTGCTCGGGACATCACGCAGCACGCTGTATCGCGCCATCAAGGCCGGGAACTCCCCTGTCGCCGTCCTCACTGTCGGGCGCCGTATGCGCATCGCGAGGAAGGCAATCGAAAGTCTCCTGCCCGCCCCCGCACCTGGCGAGTCCCGGCTCCGTCCGTCAAGCAAGATCCCATCTGCTCCGCCGAGTCGGCCTCGGCGCTCCAATGACACGCCCCGATCCGGCTATCCCCATAGAGCGGCCACCGCCTCAACGGCCATCTCGCGCAATGGCGCGCCGCGCAGAGGAAACGCCTGATGTCCCGTCCTCGGATGAGCCTTGAGCAGTGGGCAGAGCATGCCCAGGCCAAGGTCGACGCTGCCCTCTCCGTTCTGGCCGACGAAGTTGCTGCCCTGCGGTCAGGAGAGGACTGGCAGCGCTTTCTTTCGTTCCAAGCGCGCCTCCATGCCTACTCTGCGAACAACGTCCTCCTCGTCTATGCCCAGCACGCCCAAGCCTTCGCGGAGGGGCGCGTTGCGACACCGGAGCCCACCTATGTAGCTGGATTCCATACCTGGAAGACCCTGGGACGGAGTGTCGAGAAGGGCCAGCGCGGCTACGCCATCTTGGCCCCGGTCACGGGAGTGCGCCGCGTTGCCATCGACGAAGTTGGCCACGCGCGACCGCTCGGGCGCGACGAAACCGCCGGACCCGGCGAGCACGAAGAGCGCCGCTCGGCGCTGCGGGGCTTCAAAGTCGAGCACGTCTTCGACGTCGATCAGACCCAGGGCGCACCCGTCCCCGAACCGCAGCGACCGAGCCTCCTGACCGGCGTTGCACCCGAGGGGCTCGGAGCCGCCATCGCCGGATTGATCGAAGAATCTGGGTTCTCGGTATCGACGGTCCCTGACGCTGCTGCTCTCGGAGGTGCCAACGGCCGCACTGACTTCGTCGAGCGCACGGTCGTCGTTCGTGGCGACATCGACGACGCCGCGATGGTCAAGACGCTCCTCCACGAAGCCGGCCACGTGCTGCTCCACGAAGCCGAGCCAGGCAGGACTCTCGCGCGCAAAGTCCAAGAGGTCGAAGCCGAGTCCGTCGCCTTCGTGGTGGCTGCCGCCCACGGCATGGACACCTCCGGGTACTCCTTCCCCTACGTCGCCGCTTGGGCCGGCTCGGACCACATCGATGTCGTCTCCGCCACGCAACGCCGGGTCGCGCAAGCTGCGCAGGCACTCATCGCCGCCAGCCCCGCCCCGCATGTCGACGGCGGGCGCGCCCCGGGGGCCGAGCTTGCTCTCCACCGGTCACAAAGCCGGACCCATCTGGCCGCGACAGCAATTCCCGCCGCCACTGCGCGCAACGCCGCGCCACCGATGGGGCTTGGGCTGTGAGCCATGCCACCTTGCGGGCCGTGCAAACCGAAGGCTGTGACCTGGGAGAACGCCCTCAGGAAGGTCTCGGGAAGGACGCGAACGGATGGGAAGGGTGAAGGCGGTGACCCGCCGCCACACAGCGAGGAGGACCTCGATGCAACTCAGCTCACATACAGCCCATATCGCCAGAACGGTGATCCTGGCCGCGGGCCTACCGAGCTTCGGCCCCAACCAGTCTTTCGGCGGCCAGAGCTTGCCCGGGCTCAACCTGCTCGTCGACATCGTCAACAACGGCCTGTTCGCCCTGGGCTGTGCCGGGGCGCTCGGCATGGTCGCAGCCGGCGTCCAGTTCATGCTGAACGCGAAGCGCGGCCACGGCGCAGGCGTCCACCACGGCCACAACCTGCTGATCGGCAGCGCCCTGGCGCTTGTGATCGGAGGCGGCGCCAACGCCCTCATCACGGCGTTCTTCCACGCTGGGAGCGTCCTGTGAGCCCGACCTATCTGCGCCGGCTCGCCTCCCACCTCGACGAGACCGCTGCCTACCTGAGGCAGTGCAACAGGCGCGCCGATTCCTTGGTGGTGCGCCTGGCTTCGGCGATCTGCCGGCGCTTGGCCCGGGAGGAGTCCGCTCTGGCAAAGGCGGCGCGAACGGAGATGGCGTCGTGACCCTCTGTGAGACGGCTGCGACGATGGCCCAGGCGGTCGGCTTCGTCGACGTCATCGAGTACGCGGCCTTCGCCGTCGCGACGTGCGGCACCCTCGCCGGCGCGGCGGCACTGCCGTGGGCGGCGAAGAGGGGCTTCACCGACATCGCGTCGAGCGCAGGCTTCCGCTACCTCGCCTGCGGGATCCTCGGAGCCCTCGGCATCGGGGCGACGACGGCGATCATCCGGGTCGCCTTCGGGCAGGTGCTGTGATGCTCGTCGCCGCCTTCTGGGACTGGTTCGACCCGACGACGTGGTTCAAGGCCATCTCCTCGGACGTCTTCCACGCTCTGCGCCAGGGGCTCACCGACATCGCCAACGCCGTGCAGGGGGCGATGGTCTCGGGGACCAATCCGAGCCTGCCGCAGTGGATGACCCACGGGGCCTCGTCGCCATGGGTTGCGATCATGGCCCCCGCCGCCATCCTGTCTGCGGTCGTCCTCGCCATCGGGATCGCCGTCGAGGCGACGCGAGGGCGGATCGGTGCGATGGCAAAGAACCTCGCACTCGCGCCACTTGCCGCCGCAGTGGTTCTCGTCGCTGCACCGTCGGTCATCAACGACGCCGTCACCGTCGTCAACTGGGCGTGTGCCCACTACGACACCACCGTCCTTGGGGCGTCGACCGGAGGCGGCGGACCGGCTCTCGGCTCCGTGCTCGCCGGCGCCTTTTCGGCGTCGTTCCTCGGCGACAATCCGGTGATCGGGGCTCTTTTCGTCCTTGCGGCGATCGGCCTCGTCGCGGTCGTCTGGATCGAGCTCGCCGTGCAAGCAGCTGTGGTGTGGGTCGCGGCGATGCTCGTGCCCCTCGTCGTCGCCGGGTTCTTCTTCGAGCACACGCGCATCTGGGTCCGGCGCATCGTCGAGCTGATCGTCGCCGCGATCTTGGCTCGCCTCGTCATCACGATCGTTCTCGTTCTCGGGATCGACGCGCTGTATCACGCCGAAGCTTCGGTCGGGCCGACAAGTGGCAAGAGCTTGCTTGCTCTCCCCCTTGCCCTCGCGGTGCTCTTCCTCGGCACGTTGGGGCTGCCGGTCGCGCTGCGGATCGCTCCGCACACCGTCGCAGCGGTCGACCACGCCGGCTACGGAGCGAGCTGGCACAGGGGGGTGACCCGCTCGGCCGCCGGCAATCTCGGATCGGACTCCGCCGAGGCCGGCGAAGCGCCCTCGACCATCTCGCGCCTTTCCGCAGGCGGGTCCGCCGAAGGAGCCCTCGGCCCTGCGGCTCCGGCTGCCACAGCCGGTGCAGGCGCAGCGAGCGGCGGAGCGGCGGTTGCCGTGCAAGCCGGAGCCTCCGGCGTGACACGACTCGCGGGAGCCGCCTCGACGGCGGCGGAGGCTGTTTCCGGAGCAGACGGGCCGGGCCGGCGCCCGGGCACCCCCATCGCCAATCGAATGATCCGGGGATTCGCGTCCGGTGGCCTTCCCGGGGCAGCGGGCGCTGCCATCGCGGCCCCGCTCGATCGTCTGGCAACCCGCCTGCAGGGCTCTGTGCGCGGCGGGCGCTTCATTCCCGACTCCCTCGTCCACCGCAGCGTCTCCATCGAGCCTGCAACCCCTCCCCCTCCCCCAGGCGACGCAGGCGATCCCTCGGCGACCGACACCGCGGAGGACGCCGCACCGAGAAGTGGTGACACCGCAGCGGTCGATCTGGCCGCACCGGCAAGCGACGTCGGTGACCGAGGACATCCGGACGTCTATGGCCACCAAGAGGAGGACACATGAGCGAGACCACCGACAGCCCCGTCCGTTACGCCTTCGGCGTGCCGTCGTCCCACGGCATCGTCCTCGGCCTTGACATCGCCCGCCTGGCCGTCCTCGGCGCCGGCACCGTCTCGGCCGCCATCGCCCTCATGGCCCACCTCCCAGTCCCCCTTGCGGCCGCCCTGGGCGCCTGCGGGCTCATCCTCACCTACGGGCGTGTCCAGGGCATCCCCCTCGTCTCCTGGGCCGGACCGGTCACCGGCTACCTGCTGCGCTCGGCGTCGTCTGCACGGCGTTGGCGAGCGCCGATGCCAAACGCCCCGTTGGCCCGCGATATCAATGCGGCGGCAGCAGCCGATCCGACAACCGTCGCCGACGGCCCCGGTCGCCAGGATCTCGTCCTTCCTCCCTCCTGGGGGCGAGGTGAGCTCGTCGAGTCGAAGTTCGGCGCGCGATCCCTCGGGGTGATCTGCGAGAAGCGCCCGGGCGTCTTCGGCCTCGGGGCGGCGGGCTGGCACCTGACCGCGGTCGTCGAAGTCGCCTCGTCCCTTGCGTTCGCGCTGCGACCCCGCCACGAACAGGTCGAAGCGATCGGGGCGTGGGCGGCCGTGTTGAGCGAGACCTGCGCAGAGGCCGGAGCCGTCCATGCGTTGCAGTGGATCGAGCGCCAGGTCCCCGACGTCGCCGGCGATGCCGCCGCCTGGATGGCCACCCACGTCGCCGACGACGTTGCACCGGAGCGCGTCGAAGACTACGCGGCCCTCCTCGATCGGCTCGACGCGAAGAGCGCCGTCCACGAGGTCTACGTCGCCATCGACGTCCGCCCCAAAGGACGCAGCCGAGACGAGGCGCTCGCCGAGGCGGTCTTCGAGGTCCAGCTCATCGCGACACGCCTCGCTTCGATCGGCTTCGAGGTGACGCCACTTCCTGGTTCCGGTCTTGCCTCGCTCCTGCGGGCGACGGCCGAAGGAGTTGCCCGGGCGGCACTGCCTCCGCGCGACTCCGTCGGACCGCTCGTCATGGCCCACGACGAGCACTG
Organism: Actinomycetes bacterium; assembly: GCA_021785095.1. Next base: position 6,655 of record JAJYGM010000670.1, on the reverse strand, counting down.
GGACGCTGTCCACGCCGATCGTCTCTGGCACAGGAGCCTGTGCGTCGCTGCCTGGCCACGGACCGAGGTTGGCCCAGCCTGGCTCGAGCCTCTCCTCGTCGCCCAGACGCCAGGTGCTATACGCACCCTTGCCGTCCACCTCCATCCGACCGCCCCCTCCCGGTCGCGCCGGCGCGTGACGGTGCGCCGCACGACGGCCGAGGCGAACCTCGAACAGCGGCGGAGGCGCGGCTGGCTCGTGGGTGCCCAGGAACGGCGTGAAGTCGAAGAGGCCGCGCGGCGCGACGCAGAGCTCGTCGCCGGCTACGGCGAGCACCGGATCGCAGCCGTCGTCACGGTGTCAGGTCCAACCCGAGAGGCGCTCGAAGCGGCGACGCGCAACGTCGAGGCGGCCGCCGGGCGTTCCGGCATGGCACTGCGCGTCCTCTACGGCCGCCAGGCAGACGGCCTTGCCGCCACGTTGCCGCTCTGCCGGCTCTCGATGCGCTCGACCGGAGGGTTCTGATGCTCGTCTGCGACCCCCACGACGTGACGACCCGCCACTCGGCGTCGGCGTATCCCTGGCAGTGCCAAGCCGGGCTCCCCACAGCCGGGGTCGCCCTCGGCTTGGACCACCTGGCCGGCGGGGTCACCTTCTGTTACGACCCCTGGGAGCTCTACGCCCGCCAAGTCGTGAGCGACGCCAACATGGTGGTCCTCGGCAGGGTCGGCCGGGGTAAGAGCGCCTTCGCCAAGTCCTACCTCGCCCGGCGCCTGCTTTGTGGAGCCGTCGCGCACGTCCTCGACCCGAAACGAGAGTACGCGGCCTTCGCGCACGCCTGCGGCCTTGCCGTCATCCCTCTTGTGCCGGGCACAGGCGGAGTCCGCCTCAACCCCCTGGACGCGGGACCGCTCGGGATGGCCGAGCCGCACCGGCTGCGCCACGAACGGCTCGTGATGCTCCAAGCCCTGCTTGGGTCCGGCCTCGGACGTGAGCCGAGTGCAGCGGAGCGCGCCTGTCTCGCCCAGGCACTTGACGCCGCGGCGAACGGGCGACCATCGCCGCTGATCGCCGACGTCGTCGAGGTCATGCTCGCCCCCTCGGCCAAGCTGGCAGCCGCGATCGGCATGACGCGCCAGCGATTCGCCGAGGTTGCGAGCGACGCCGCCCTTGCCCTCCAGCGGCTTCTGACCGGAGATCTGGCGGGGATGTTCGACGGGCCGACGGAGGTCGACGTCGATTGGTCGAAGGGCGCCGTCTGGGACCTGCACGAAGTCTTCGGCACAGCTGCCCTGGGCCCGGCAATGGTCTGTGTCGGCCACTGGCTCGCCCAGTCGCTCATGCGCAACGACAGCCGCCAGGTCGTCCTCGTCCTCGACGAGGTCTGGGCGATCTTGCGCCTGGTTGCCGTGACGCGCTGGCTCCAGTCCGTCGCCAAGCTGTCGCGCTCCTACGGGGTCCAGCTCGTCCTCGTCCTCCACCGCCTCGGCGACCTGACCGCCCAAGGAGATGCCGGCTCCGAATCGGCCCAGCAGGCCCTGAGCCTGTTGGGCGACATCGCGACCCGCGTCGTCTTCGCCCAGCCGGAGTCCGAGCGCGAACGCCTCGCCGAGCTTCTCGGCCTGACGTCGGCAGAAGTTGCCTTGGTCGGGCGCCTGCCGCGGGGTCGCGCCCTGTGGAAGGTGGGAGCGAAGACCGCCGTCGTCGAACACGTCATCACCGCATTCGAAGAAGGGTTCTGCGACACCGACCAGGCGATGCGCAGGGGGCTTTCCCGATGAGGCGGTGGATCCTTCCCGGCGCCGTGGCACTTCTGGTCGTCGTCCCCGCGGTGCTCGGAGCTGTCACCGGACATCGAGCTGGGAGCGACGGCCACCTCGTGCCCGTGGCCCACCCTGTTGCTGCCGGACACGTCGCGGCATCGTGTCTCGCCTCTCGCTACGACGCATCGGCGGCGGTGGTCGGCGTTGCCCACGACGGTGCGTACGCCACGGTCTTCCTTGCGAAGGTGCACCCACCGCTCGCGGCCGAGGTGCACCTGGCCTTTCGCGCCAACACCTGGCACTGCACGCTCGTGAGGCTGCCATGATCCGAGCGGTCATTGCCGCCGTCGTCGCAGCAGGCACTTTCATCGTCGTCGTGCCCCTCGTCGTCTTCTCCGGCGCCGCGACGGCCACCGGGTCTTCCGTGCGGATCTCGGCGGTGGGGTGCGGACCGGCGACCTGTCTCGTGGGCACGACCTCCGGCGAGGTCGCCCGGGTCGGCTCTGCCGCGCTCGACGCGCCGAGCCAGGTCCTCTCCGGCCCGGTCACAGCCCTCGCGTGCACCATGGCGCGCTGTTTCGCCACGGGAGACGGCCTGGCACAGGCACAGAACCCGCCACGGCGCTGGTCGCGCGCTTCGTCGCCGGCACCGCCTGGGGTCGCCCTCACGGCAGTCGGCTGCGGGCCGACAGTGTGCGTCTCCGCCTGGTCTTCCTCTCGGTCACACCCGGGCGGCGCTGCCGTGACCGATGCCGCCCACACCGTGTCGTGGCAGAGCGTGGCGCTTTTCGGAATGGACACGACCCTCGCTGCCACCTGCACGCAGAGCACGTGCGTCGTCGCCGGAACCGACGGCGGTCGCGGTGCCGTCGCTGTCGTTGCCGGCGGGAGGCTTCGCTCTGTCGGCGGCCTCGGTGCAGGCACCGTTGCCGACGACGTCGGCTGCGGGCCGCAAGGAGCCTGCCTCGTCACGGGCATCGGCGACCATGCGACGACGCTCTCTCTTCTGGACACCACAACGGGACGGCTCGCCGCCGTCCCGGCGCCCGGCACCCAGGTCCTCCAGGCAGCCTGCGGGACGGCCGGCGACCCTCCCCGATCCGGATCCTCGTCGTCGACAACGACGACGACGCAGCCCGCAAGTGGCGTCGTCTGCCCTGTCGTGGGTATCGGGGCTTCCAGCCCCCGGCTTTCCGCTTTGACTCTCCGGATCAACGGCGACACCCCCGGTGCGATGCGCCGTGCACGCGTCGCCCCCGCTGGAGAAGGGGCACTCGACGAGCTCGCCTGCGACGAAGGGTCGCCGCTTTGTGTCTGCGTTGCCGACGGTCCCGGCGGCCAGGAGGTTTTTCGCAGCGACGACGCCGGCGTCACATGGCATCCGATCTCTGTGGCCGCGCTCCAAACGACGAGGACGGGGGCTCCCGCCACGTGGGTTGCCCTGGCTGTCGCCGCCGCGCAGTCAACGGGCTGTGCGACGCCGCTGGGATTCCCGCCGTTGTGGGCGATCCTTCTCGGCATCGCCGACGTCGAATCCGACTTCGGCCAGTCCTCGGCTCCAGGCGTTGCGTCCGGCTCCAATCCCGACGGTGCGCAAGGACCGATGCAGTTCCTCCCGGCAACCTTCGCCCGCTACGACGAGCCCGTTCCACCGGGTGGTGCGGCACCGCCCTCCCCCTACGACGCAATCGACGCCGTCTACGCCGCTGCCCGCCTGTTGTGCGCGAACGGCGTCGCGCGCGACCCCCAGGCAGCTGTGTTCTCGTATGACCACTCTGCGAGCTACGTCGACGAAGTCCTCGCCGATGCCCGTGCCTTCGCCGCGTCTCGTGGCATCGCACCGGGCGAGACGCCAACCCAAGCGGCCGCACTCGGCGTCGCAGAGAGCCTGATCGGCACGCCGTATGTGTTCGGCGGCGCAAGCCCCGCCGGCTTCGACTGCTCGGGGCTTGTCTGGTACTCCTTCCTCGCCGCCGGCGTCACGCTCCCACGTGGCGCAGCCGCCCAGTTCGCCATCGGGCCTCCGGTCGCTGTCTCAGGGCTCGTGCCCGGTGACCTCGTCTTTTTCTCCGATGCATCGGGCATCGCCCACGTCGGGATCTATGCGGGCGCAGGCGAGATGGTCGATGCCCCGCACGAAGGCGCCGACGTCCGCTTCGACGCCTTCACGCCGGTGATCGGAGCTGCATGGGGGGACGAAGTCTTTGCCGGCGCGACGTCACCGGGAGGGGCGACGTCATGACGCCCACTCTGCCCACCGTCGGCGCATCTGTAGGTGGCGCCCGCGATGAAGAGATCTCCTCGTGGTTTGTGACCGCTTGTCTTGATCCGACCGGCGCGCGCCTGTGGATCGGGCCATGCCACCTCCGCGCACAGACGCCTGCACGGGCGCAGACGGTGGCCAATCGCTCGCTGGCCGAGGAACTCGCACGCCTTCGCCAAGATCGCCGCCCCCGATGGACGATCAGCCGATGGAGGTGGCCGGCGCGAACCGCCGACGGGTCGCTCACTGCCCTCGCCTGGCTGCTCGTCGACGATGGTCCGGGAAGGCGACCGGTCGCCGTCGTCAAGATCCGCCTTCGCCCCCAGGCCGAGCGCCGCGAGCAGGCCCGAGATGGCGAGGAGCTTCGCCCATGAGCCCGAACCCGATCGACGCACGCCGAAGCACGAAGAAGAAGGACCCGCGACTCGCGCTCCTGGGAGCGACATTCACTCCGATTCCGCCGCCTCCGCTCTTCGACCCCTTCGTGCTCCCGTCGCCGGCGGAGTTCAAAGAGATCGCCGAGCTGCGCGCGTGGGTTGCCCGTCTCGTCTCACGTTTTGGCTTCGGCGAGCAGGTCCCGCCATGTTGGGAGAGCCACTGGGCCATCGCGACGGAGCTGGCCGGGGTCTGGACCACCTGGCAGCGCATGGCCGACGAAGGCGACTCGGCCTCTCTGCTCGCCTGGCTGGAGAGGCTCGCAAGCGCAATCGACCGGATCGAACGCTACGACCAGGCGGGCTGTGCGGCCCGCGGCGAGCACTCCGTGATCCCCGGCCCTTCTTGGGCACAGACGACCGACACCGATGCCACACACGACCAAGGAGAAAAGACATGACCGATATCACCGCAACGCAAGCCGACATCGAGGCCGCCGCGGCTTCACTCGACGCCGACGACGTCTTCGACGTCTTCGACACCGCCTACGACGACGCGGCCGGATCCGAAGACGACTCGCTCTCCGAGAGCACACCTGCGGACACGACGCCCGAGGAGGAAAGCACCGAGAAGGACCCTTCAAGAGGGGACCATTCGCCAGCGAGGCCGCAGCACCTTGCCGTCAGCTTCCGGCTCGTGCGCCACACGAAGAACACGGCCCGCTTCGACGAGGAGGCTACCGATGAGGTCGCGATCGGCGGCCTCTACCTGCGCCACGGCGCCTGGCGCAGCCTCGGCGAGCCCGAGACCCTCACGGTCCGCATCGAGGCGTGATCCGTGCCGAACAGATCACGTGGCGTTGAGGGGACCGACATCGTGCTGTTGGCCGGCCTCGCCGGCATCCTTGCCGCGGAAGTCGCGAGCCTCGTTGCCATGCGTGCGGCGCTGTTCGTCACCGGTGCACACTCGCCGTCGGTCCCGGCCGCCACGGCCATTGCCGTCCTCTTCCATCTTGGAGCAAGCGGCTGGCCACACGGCGTCGCCGATCCCCCGCGTGCCGCCTACCTCGCGACCCTGGTCGTCGAGGGGGCAAGCGTCGTCTGTGGTGTCTGTGCCTGGAGGCGCCGGCGACACCAGAGGGGTCACCGGGCGGGGATCCCCGCCAGCCAGGCCGCACGGGAGAACGCCGAAGTCATGGGCGACGTGGCCCTTCCGGACCACGCTCCAGGACTTGCCATCGGACGGGGGGCCTGGTCGCGCTGGGACCACCCGTGTCTCGTCGTCGGACCACCGGGAATGGGCAAGACCTCCTGGCTCGTCGCGAACATTGCGAGCTATCCGGGACCGTTCATCGCCACGTCGGTCAAGCCGGAGCTCGTCAGCCTGACCGCAGGCCTGCTGCTGGATAAAAACAGGCCCGTGTACGTCCTCGACGTCGGGGGAATGCTCAGGTTGCCGGCGGACAACACCATGGCCTGGTCCCCAACGGCTGGCTGCAAAGACCTGCGTCGCGCGCGCCTTCAGGGCCAGCGTTTCGCCTTCGGCGCCGGTTATGGCGCGCGGCGTGGCGAGGGCAACAGTGCCTACTTCGAGGGCAAGGCAGCGGACGTCCTTGCAGCCCTGTTCTGCGCGGCTGACATCGCAGGAGTAGACGTCGCCCGGGTCGCCGAATGGGGGGAGATTCCCCTGGCAACCAAGGAGGCCGTCCAGGTACTTCGCGACGCGGGACATCCCCGCGAGGCCGCACTGCTCTCCGACACCCTGGCGAGCCGCCGCCACGCAGACGACGCCCACAGATCGTCCATCGCAGGCGGTGTCGCCCGGGCCCTGGCCGGCCTCGCGGACCCGGCGATCGCAGCGGCGTGCTCACCGGCGCGGGATGCGCGTTTCGACGTCAAGGCCTTCATCGAAGGGCGCGGCGGGATCTACGTCGTCGGCGGCGAGGCTCACCAGGAGGCCGCCGCGACCGTGATCGCCGCGATGATCGAAGACGTTCTCGACCAGGCGAGGGAGATCGCCTTTCCGCTGCGCCCCCCGCTCGTGTGCTTCCTCGACGAAGCCGCGAACATCGCCCCCCTGCGCTCCCTGCCGAAGCTTCTCGCGACGGGACGCGGCCAGGGGATCTGCCCGGTCGTCTGCGTCCAGGCCTTCGCCCAGCTCCAGGCGACCTACGGCACCTCGGGAGCCGCGACCTTGCGCGAGTCCGCGGTAGTCGAGCTCAGCTTCGGGGGGGCCAAGGACGTCGCCTACCTGCGCTCGCTCGCCGAGTTCGGA
>JAJYGM010000583.1:6534-12124 GCA_021785095.1 Actinomycetes bacterium | reverse complement strand
CGTCTCGCCGCGACGGGCGCAGAGGTGCGGGTCGACGCCGCAGCGCGAGCCGAGGCCTCGCGGGACTGGTGGCCGCTTGCGCAGCGCTGGTCGCTCGTCGGTCGGGCACCGGCGCGCCCTGCCGCCGTCGTGCGGCCAAAGACGGCTGCCCAGACCGCTGCGGTCGTGCGCGTCGCCGCCGAGGCCGGCATCCCGGTCACAGCGACCGCCGGCCGAAGCGGCGTCTGCGGCGGCGCAGTGCCCGTCTTCGGAGGCATCGCGCTCGACTGTTGCGGGCTCACCGGTGTCACCGAGATCGACGACGAGTCCCTCCGCGTCACGGTGGCGGCGGGCGAGTTCGGTTCTGATCTCGAGGACCGCGTGCGGACTGCGGGCCTCACCATCGGCCACTTCCCGCAGTCGATGGCGCTCGCGACCGTGGGCGGCTGGATCGCCTGCAGGGGCGCCGGGCAGTACTCGACGCGGTACGGCAAGATCGAGGACATCGTCGCAGGACTCGAGGTGGTCCTCGCCGACGGGCGGATCGTCCGCACCGGTGCTCTCGCCGGCGCCGGCCCGCGCTCGGCGATGGGTCCGGACCTGACCCAGCTGTTCGTCGGCAGCGAGGGGACGCTCGGCATCGTGACTGCAGCATCGCTTCGAGCCCATCCCCTCGCCGGGCACGAGTCCCGCAGCGCCTTCGCGTTCCCGACGTTCGCGGCCGGCCTGGAAGCGCTGCGCCGGACGCTGCGGAGAGGCGCCACACCGGCTGTCCTGCGGCTCTACGACGAGCGCGAGTCCGGCCGCAGCTTCGACCTGCCCGGCACGAACGTCCTCGTCGCGCTCGACGAGGGGCACGAACCGATCGTCGAGGCCGCCATGTCAGTTCTGGCGGACTGTTGCCAGGACGAGGGAGCTACCCGCCTCGACGAAGGCCTCGTCGCCCGTTGGCTCGAGCATCGCAACGACGTGTCGGCCCTCGCCTCGCTCACCCGTGGTGGCATCGTCGTGGACACGATCGAGGTCGCCGCCTCCTGGTCTGCGCTGCCCGAGCTCTATGCCGACGCGACCTCGGGGCTCGCGCAGGTCGAGGGCTGCCTCAACGCATCCGCCCACGAATCGCACGCCTACCTCGACGGCGCCTGCCTCTACTTCACGTTCGCCGGCCGGGGTGAGGACCCGGCTGACGAGAGATGGGCGCTGCGTTTCTACGAGGAGTCGTGGAAGAGGGTCATGGAGGCGACGCGCCGGCACGGCGGGTCGATCTCCCACCACCACGGGATCGGCATCGTGCGCGGGCCGTTCCTCCGAGAGGCTCTCGGTGAGGGGTGGTCCGTCCTCCGGGCGCTCAAGTCGGCGCTCGACCCGGCCGGGATCCTCAACCCGGGAAAGCTCGGTCTCCCCTCCCCCTTCGGCGACGCCCCATCGGTCTCGGGAGCGCGGCTGGCATGAGCGACCAGATCCTCGTCGTCGACGTCGGCACGAGCGGCGTGCGCGCCACGGTCGTGGGTGAAGACGGGACCATCGGCCACGTCGAGCACGTCGAGGTCCTTCCGAGCTCGCCCGCCCAGGGATTTGTCGAGTTCGACCCCGGGGAGATGGCGAGAGCAGCCCTCGGCGTCGCCGGTGTCGCGCTCGATCGGAGCGGCCCCGTGTCTGCTGTCGGCATCGCCAACCAGCGGGCGTCGACGGTCCTCTGGGACCGCGCGACCGGTGAAGCGGTGGGGCCGGGCATCGGGTGGCAGGACCTGCGTACCGCCGGCATGTGCCTCATGCTCCGCGAGCAAGGGATCCGCTTGGCGCCGAACCAGTCCGCCACGAAGCTCGCGATGCTCCTCGACCTTGCCGACCCGGACCGCCGGCGCGACCTGTGTGCCGGGACCGTCGACACGTGGATGGCGTGGGTCCTGTCCGGAGGCGCCCTGCACGTCACTGACCACACCAACGCGGGCGTCACCGGGCTCGTCACGCCGGACGGTCTTGACTGGGACCTCGACCTCTGCGAGAAGCTCCGCATCCCGTCCTCGGTGCTGCCCCGGATCGTCGACTCCTCGGGCATCGTCGGTCCCGCGGCAGCGCTCGCCGGTGCCCCGCCAATCGCCGCCCTTGCAGGCGACCAGCAGGCCTCGCTCGTCGGGCAGGGATGCATCGTGCCGGGTCGGGCGAAGGCGACCTTCGGGACCGGTGGGATGCTCGACTGCTGCCTCGGTTCGCAACGGCCCTCGTTCGCGGCAAGGGGTCCGGCGGGATGCTTCCCCGTCATCGGATGGAGCGATGCCGGGCGACTGACGTGGGGGCTCGAGGCGGTGATGCTCTCGGCCGGCACCTGCGTCGAGTGGCTGCGCGACGACCTCGGCGTCATCGAGCGTGCGGCGGACTCCGACGAGCTCGCGGCCTCAGTGGCCGACACCGACGGCGTCTACTTCGTGCCTGCACTGCTCGGCCTCGGCACCCCGGTGTGGGACTTCGGGGCGCGCGGGACGTTCGTGGGCATCACCCGTGGCTCGACCCGTGCCCACCTCGTGCGGGCGGTGCTCGAGGGCATCGCCCATCGAGGTGCCGATCTCCTCGAAGCGGCCGAGCGCGACAGCGGCCTCGACATCCCGACTCTCGCCGTCGACGGGGGCATGAGCCGTAACAAGACGTTCGTTCAGGCGTTGGCCGACTCGACCGGGCGACCGATCGAGGTCTTCCCGGTCACCGAGGCCACGGCGGTCGGTGCCGCCTGGCTCGCAGGCGTCGCGGCGGGCGTCTGGCCCGACCTCGCCACGGCGACGTCGCGCATCACACCGACCGTCTCGATCGAGCCGCGACGCCGGGTGGACCGATCACGCTGGCTCGATGCCCGCAGCCGGGCGGAGCGCACCGTGCCCGAGCTCTCTGCGCTCGACTTCTGACCGGCGCTCGAGTCCCGGCCCGAGACGCCGATACGCTCAACAGGGCAACCTCTGCCTGGCTACCGCGCGCGCTCGAGGACCGATGACCGCTGACGACACACTGACGACGACCGACGCGCCGAGCGGTGCTGCTCGAGATGACGACGCCACCGGTGCGACCCGCCTCGGCCGGGATCTCATGGCGAACCTGACCCGGGTCGTGCGCGGCGCGGACCAGGCGTGCCGCCTCGCTACGACGGCCGTCCTCGCCGGCGGCCATCTGCTCATCGAGGACGTCCCCGGTGTCGGCAAGACGATGCTCGCGAAGGCCGTCGCAGCCTCCATCGGCACGACCCTCGCGAGGATCCAGGGGAATCCGGACCTGCTCCCCTCCGACATCACCGGCGTCAGCGTCTACAACGAGGGAACACGCGACTGGGAGTTCCGGCCCGGGCCGGTGTTCTCGCACGTCGTCCTGTTCGACGAGCTCAACCGCACGCCACCGCGCAGCCAGGCGGCCTTCCTCGAGTCGATGGAGGAGGGCCAGGTCAGCGTTGACGGCAGGTCCTGGCCGCTCCCCGAGCCACACCTCGTGCTCGCCACCCAGAACCCCGTGGAGCAGGCGGGGACGTACCCGCTGGTGGAGAGCCAGATGGACCGTTTCTTGCTGTCGACCCGCATCGGCTATCCGGACGCCGCCACCGAGGCGCGGCTCGCGCGCGATCGGGGTGCACAGCCGACGCTCGCAGCGCTGGAGGCGGTCGCATCGCCGGCGGTGCTCGCCGAGGCGCAGGAAGAGGTCGCGGCCGTGCACGTGCACGACGCCGTAGCCGACTACGCCGTCGCGATCGTCCGTGCCTCCCGCAACCTGCCCGACGTCCGTCTCGGCGCGAGTCCCCGCGCCGCCATCTCGCTCATCTCCGCCGCCCGCGCCGAAGCCGTCCTCACCGGCAGGCGCTACGTCACCCCGGGCGACGTGAAGCGGGTCGCACCTGCGGCACTCGGGCACCGCCTTTCCGTCGACGCAGCAGGCGGCTCGGTGGAGGTCGGCGTGCCCATCGTCCACCGCCTGCTCGAGGCGGTCCCGACGCCGAGGCCCTGAGTGCGCAGCGCAAGCCCGAAGCGCGCGAGCACGAGCAGGCGCGGGAGGCGCGGAGCGCCCGACGAGGAGTCCCGACACTCCCGACACTCCCGCCCGAATCAGCTTCGTCCGGACCGTCTCCTGCTCCCGGTCACGGGGAGCGTCATCCTGCTCACGATCTGGGCCGGCGTGGCCCATGCGAGCGGCTCGGAGTGGGTGCAAGCGCTTGGCACGCTCGTCGCCGGTCTCGTGGTCGTCGGGCTCGTCACACCACGAGTCGCCCTCGGGCGCATCCGACTCACCGCCGAAGATGCACCGGCCGATGCAAAGAGCGGAGAGCCCTTCGAGATCAGCGTGATGGCCTCGGCTCCCTGCCGTTGCGTACCGCTGCAGCCGGCTGGCCCGGCGGTCCTCCTGCAGGCCGGGCGAGCAGTCCGAGTACAGGTCGTCCCGGACCATCGCGGTCGGCTGTCGGCCGTCATCCTCGGTGTGTCGAGCGCCGCACCGCTCGGGATCTTCTGGTGGTCGGGGCGGTGCCGGGTGGCGCTGCCGCACGTCGTCACGGTTGCGCCACGCCGAGGCTCTTCCGCCCGACGGGCTCTCGACGGGCGGTCCACCGGAGAGCACGAAGACAGGCGGGTGCTCGCTGATCAAGGTGAGCTGCACAGCATCCGCGAGTACCGCGTCGGCGACAGCCCTCGACAGGTCCACTGGCGCTCGACGGCGCATGCGGGCACTCTCATGGTGCGCGAGAGCGAACGCCGGGAGGACCGGGCGGTTCGCATCGTGGCGGACCTTCCCCCTGACCACGAGCTGGCGGAGGTGGAGGCCGCCGAGCTCATGGGGACCATCGCGGCGCTGCTCGCCCGTCGCCGGCGCGTGGTCCTCGAGACCGTCGAGGAAGGAAGGCCGGTCGTCGCCACGATCGGCACCGAACGGGACGCCGGGCGCCAGCTCGCCCGTGCCGGGCGCAACCCCTGGGCCGAGCTCGGACCGGGTGAGGGCACGGCCGGCGAGGGAGCTCCATGAGCACCGGCTTCGTCGAGGCCATCCGCCGGGCGAACACTCCCCCGCCGGCTGACGACTCGATCCTGTTCCGCCTCGCGACGACCGTGGCCGTGCTCACCGGCATCGCGGCCGCCGAGTCCGTCGGAGAGCTCTCGATCGGTCTCGCTGCGGCGGCCATATCGGCCATCTCTGCCGGGATGCTCTTCTCGTACCTGACGCGGCATCGCCCCTGGCAGTGGCTGAAGGTCGTCCTGGCGGTCGTTGTCATCGCGGTGTTCGCGATCTTCGTGAACGAGATCTTCGGCGCCGCTCAGACCGGCGAGCTGAGCTCGATCGAGGTCCCGCTCGCCGGCCTCTTCACTTGGGTCCAGGTCGTCCACGCGTTCGATGTGCCCGCCCGACGGGACCTGTTGTTCTCGCTCGCCGCCGGTGGCGCCCTCGTCACCATCGCCGGGGCGCAGGCCTCCTCGCCCGCATTCGTCGCCTTCGTGGCGGTCTGGCTGGTCGCGACCGTCGTCGGCCTCGGGTGCTCGTGGAAGTCGATGATGGGCGACCGCGGGGCGCCGTCTACCGCGTCGCTGGCAGGCGCCCTCGCCCTCGTCCTCTGCATCGCGCTGGCGCTCCTCGTGGTGCTCCCACAGCCACG
>JAJYGM010000583.1:0-6524 GCA_021785095.1 Actinomycetes bacterium | reverse complement strand
CCGGGAGCCTCCACCAGAGCGAGCCTTCACATCTCGGCGAGCCCGGTGGCCACGCAGGGGTGAGCGGCTACGTGGGGTTCGCCGGCGCCTTCAACACCGCTGACCGTGGCTCGCTCGGCAACACCGTGATCATGCGCGTGCGGGCCGACCGGCCAGGGTACTTCCTCGGCATGACCTACGACACCTGGAGCGGCCAGGTGTGGAGCGAGACCCGTCTCGACCGGCGGTCGAGGACCGTGCACGGGCCGTCGCCGTTCGCGGTTCCCTCGACCGACGTGAACGGCCGCCGGGGCCCGCTCAACATCCAGACCTTCTACGTCGAGCAACCGCTGCCGAGCCTCATCTTCTCCACGGCTCAGCCGACCGAGGTCTACATCGCGGCAAAGTCGCTCGTCGTCAGCAACAACGCCGAGCTTCGCTCCACCGCGCCGATGACGCCCGGGACCGTCTACACGGTCATCTCGCAGGACGACGAGGTGAGCCCGTCGACCCTGGCGACGGACCGGGCGCCGATACCGGCGTCCCTCGCGTCGAGCCCGGAGATGCGGAACGCGCTGCAGCTGCCTCACTCGTACACGCGCGTCCGGCGTCTCGCCCGGTCGATCGTGCGCCGCGCCCATGCCTCCTCGAGGGAGGGCATCGTCGCCGCTCTCGAGGCGTGGATGGGGTCGCACACGCGCTACTCGACCGACATCCCCCCGCTTGCGCCCGGGGAGGACGCCGTGAACGAGTTCCTCTTCGGCAACCGCCTCGGGTACTGCGAGCAGATCTCGACGTCGCTCACGGTGATGCTGCGCACGCTCGGCATCCCGGCACGCGAGGCAGTCGGGTACGTGCCCGGCCCCTTCGACCCGTTCTCCGGCCTGTACGAGATCCAGGCGAAGGACGCGCACGCCTGGGTGCAGGTGTACTTCCCGGGTTACGGGTGGCAGAGCTTCGACCCGACCACCGACGTGCCCCTCGCCCCGGAGAACCCGGGCACCGTGCTGCTCCACGACCTGTGGGGATACGTGGCACGCCTGCCGTGGGCACCGATCGGGTCGGCCGGTGGTGCCGTCCTGCTCGCTTACGGCGGCGTCGCCACCGTGAGCCGGCGCCGGCGCCGGCCGCGGGAGTGGGCGGGGATCATGGCCATGAGGATCGAGCGGATCGGGTCCCGAGCCGGTTTCCCGCGCTCGGCGACCGAGACGCTCGGTGAGTACGCCACCCGTCTCGGCCATGTCCTCGGGAGCAAGGACCTCGCCCGTGTCGCCCTGCTCGTCGAGCATTGCGCCTACCGGTCCGCATGGAGCACCTCAGCCGAGCCGCCGAGTGCCCGAGATCGCTCTCGGGCTGCTGCCGTGCTGGATGACCTGTCACGTCGCTCGCCGCATCGGTTCCTTCACGCGAAGCGCCGGGTCGCCTCCTCGTAGGGCGTCGGCGATGCCAGCATCGGCCGGATCTGCATCAGCTGGCGCGGCATGTGGAAGCCGACGGCACCGGTCAGCAGGCCGCCCCGCCCGTACATCGCTACGAAACGCCCCTCCTCTGCCCCCCGCACCACCACCCTGCACTCGTCCTCCGGCTGCGGCAGGCCGAGCACCTGGATCTTCACGTCGTACTGGTCCGACCACACGTAGGGGACGGTGTCGAACGCCTTGGAGTCGCCGAGCAGCGTGGCAGCGGCATGGTCGCCCTGCTCTGCTGCGTTCGTCCGGTGCTCGAGGCGTACCCTCGCCGTCCCGCCCGCTCCGGCGGGCCAGAGCGCGAGGTCTCCGGCCACGACTACGCCCGGCCCAGCGAGCAGGGTGCCGTCGCACTGCACCCCACTCGGCCCGACCTCGAGCCCCGAGTCGTCGAGCCACTCGACGTTCGGTACGGCGCCGACTCCGGCGAGGAGCACGTCCGCCTCGACCGACGAGCCGTCGGTGAGCACCGCCTGGACGGTGCCGTCGGATCGTTCCGACAGGGATTCGACGCCGCGCCCGAGGAGGAGCCGGACGCCATGGGCCTCGTGCAGGTCCTGGCACGCTTCGCCCGGGAGGCGCCCGAGGACGCGCGCGAGCGGGGTCTCGAGTGGCTCGACCACGACGACGTCGACGCCGAGACCGCGGGCGGTCGCGGCCACCTCCATGCCGATGAACCCAGCGCCGATCACGAGCAGGCGCCGGCCGGCCGAAAGCTCTGTCTTGAGTGCCCGGGCATCGGCGATCGTCCGCAGGAGATGTGCTCGCTCGAGGAGCTCGAAAACGGGCAGCGTCCTTGCTCTCGCGCCTGTCGCGAGCACCAGGCCGTCATAGGAGAGGGAGTCGCCGGATGCGAGCGTGAGCGCCTGCTCGCCAGCATCGAGGTGCACAGCGCGGAACTCGGCGCCGAGACGCATGTCGACGCCGAGGCGCGCGAGATCGGCGCGCGGCCGCAGGACCACTCGGTCCTCCTCCTCCGATCTCGCCAGGAACTGCTTCGACAGCGGCGGCCGGTCATACGGCAGCTGTGGCTCGTCGCCAAGCAGCACGACCTCGCCCTCGTGACCGCGAGCACGCAGCCCCTCGCAGGCTCGCAGCCCTGCGAGGCCGGCACCCACGACCACGACACGATCCATCACTCGCTCTCCTCGTAGCTGCTCGACCCGCTCTCGCCCGTGCCTCGCGCCGGGTTGAAGGTAGCCTCCAAGCGGCATGACTGACACTTCTTCCCTCGTCTCCGCCGGCGCGCCATGGCCGATCGCCGACCCCGAGCTCGACGCGTTGTTCATGGAGATGCTCGCTACGACCGAAGGGCGCAAGGACCCGTACACGCGATACCGACGCCTGCGGGAAGCAGCGCCCGTCTATTCGAGCGGCATCGGTTTCACCGTCTGCACCAGGTACGAGGAATGCCAGTCGGTCCTCCGAGACTCACGTCTCGGCAAGGAACAGGGCGATCGATCCGAGCAGATCGCTGCCCAGTACGGCCACCTCGAGATCTTCCCGCAGATCCGGGACATCATGGAGGACGACCGCCGCTCGCTTCTGTTCCTCAACCCGCCGGATCACACGCGCCTGCGCTCTCTCGTGTCGAAGGCCTTCACGCCACGTACCGTCGAGCGCCTGCGACCGAAGATCGTGGCGCTCGTGGACGGCCTTTTTGACCAGATCGTGCCGGGCGTGGTGACGAACGTCATGGACGCGATCGCCTTCCCGCTCCCGGCGAACGTCATCAGCACCATGATCGGTGTGCCCGAGTCGGACTGGCCGCGCTTTCGGACGGCGGTCGGCGCCGCCACGGCTCTGATCGAGCCGATCGTGCCCGACGACGTGATGGAGCGCGGACTCGCCGCCCAGATGGAGCTCGACGGGTACTTCCACGAACTGGTCGCGCTGCGGCGAAGAGACCCTCGGGACGACCTGCTCAGCCAGCTGATCGCCGTCGAGGAGGGCAGCGACCGGCTGTCGGGTCGGGAGCTGATCTCGACCGCGATCCTTCTCTTCGCTGCCGGCTTCGAGACGACGACCAACCTGATCGGCAACGGCTTGTACGCCCTGTTGACTCACCCGGACCAGCTCGAGCGCCTGCGCTCCGACCTCGTGAGGGGACAGCATGACGCCGTCATCCGGACGGCGGTGGAGGAGCTGCTCCGCTACGACAGCCCGGTCCAGTTCGACGGACGCCAGGCGTTCTGCGATCTCGAGATCGCCGGCGTCAAGGTTCCAGCGCTGAGCCAGGTCGTCACCGTGCTCGGTGCAGCCAACCGGGACCCGGAGCACTTCAGCCATCCGGACGAGCTCGACCTGCGAAGAGACGAGGGACCTCCGCTCAGCTTCGCGAACGGGATCCACTTCTGCCTCGGCGCGTCACTCGCCCGTGCCGAGGGGCAGGTGGTGTTCGGGAGGATGTTGGAGCGTTTCTCGACGATCGAGCTCACCGACGAGGACCCGGAGTGGAAGCCCCGTGTCACCCTGCGAGGTCTCGCCGAGCTCCCGGTCGTGTTCTCGGAATGATCCCCAGCGGGGATCAGGCAGCTCGCGGCGCGTACTCGTAGAAGCCCCGCCCCGTCTTCCGCCCGAGCAACCCGGCCTCGACCATCCGGAGCAGCAACGGTGGCGGCGCGTACAGCTGCTCCTTGAACTCCTCGTAGAGCGACTCGGCGACCGCCTTCATCGTGTCGAGGCCAATCAGGTCCGAGAGAGCCAGCGGGCCCATCGGGTGGGCGCAGCCTTCGATCATGCCTGCGTCGATGTCGTCCCTCGTAGCGAATCCGGACTCGAGCATCCGGATGGCGGAGAGCAGGTACGGGATGAGCAGCGCGTTGACGATGAAGCCTGCCCTGTCCTGCGAGCGTATGACGCGCTTGTCGAGCGTCTCGGTGGCGAAGCTCGTCGCACTCTCCACGGTCGCCGCGCTCGTCATGAGGGACGTGACGAGCTCCACGAGGCGGAGGACTGGCACCGGGTTGAAGAAGTGAAGCCCGACGACCTGCTCGGGCCGGTTCGTCACCGTCGCAAGCTTCATGATCGGGATGGACGACGTGTTCGAGGCGAAGACGGCGTTGTCGCTCTTCACGACGCGATCGAGCTCCCGAAACGTCGCGACCTTCACGCGCTCGTCCTCGGTGATGGCCTCGATGACGAGGTCGCGCTCGGCCATCGCCGAGAGGTCCGTCTCGTACGCCACGCGTGCGAGCGCAGCCTCCGCGTCCTCCTCGGCGAGCTTCCCGCGCCTCACCGCGGTCGCCAGGGAGCCCTCGATCCTCGACCGTCCGCGCTCGGCGGCGGCCGCGTCGACTTCGACGACCGTGACATCGAGGCCGGCGCGGGCGCAGACCTCCGTGATGCCCGATCCCATCAACCCGGACCCGACCACGCCGATGTGTTCGAATCTGTCAGCCATGTCTTGCTCCTATGTCAAGCGGCCCGCTCGACGCTAGTGGCCCGGCGTGCGGACGGCTGTCCTGGCCGTCAACCTTCAGGCGGGCGGCTCTCCGCTGAACCGGCGGCCTGCTCCAGCCGGGGCAGGATGGCGCTCACCCGCTCCCGTGCCCCGCGGATTCGGCGGTCGAGCTCTTCCACGATCTCGACGGCTCGAGACAGTCGATCCTCGAGGAGGTCGATGTCGACGACCCCGCGATCGAGCTCTGCGATGATGCTGTCGAGCTCCTCGGCCGCCTCGGTGTAGCCGAGCTCTCCGACCGGCGTGCTCTCGGTGTTGCTCATGGTCCCGTCTCCGGATCGCTCTGTTGCTCTCGCCCGGCCCGCTCGATCGAGCGCGTCTCGGAGACGATGGCCCCGTCTGCGACCACCGTCACGATCTCCTCCCCGGGCGCGATCGCGTCGACGGACCGGACGATCGAGCCGTCACGCCGGCGGGTGAGCGACCATCCTCGCTCGAGCTGGCGGTGCGGGTCGTAGGCGGCGAGCAGCGCCCGTTGCCGGCGGAGGTGGTGCTCGCCTTCGGTCAGCGTCGAGGTGACGGATGACGCCACTGCGTTCGAGCGGTTCACGAGGGTGGCCGAGCATCGCTCGAGCGTCACCGTGGCTCCGCGCTCCACTCGGCCGCGGGCGTGCGCGAGGGTCCCAGCAGCGATCGTCACCTCGTGGCGCGCCGCACGGGACAGCTCCGACCGGCGCGCCGCCAGCTCGCGCCGCGATACGTCCACCACCCGCTGAGCGACCGTGACGAGTCGGGCCGCATTCGTCGCCACTCCCTCGAGGTATGACGCGACGGCATCCACGACGGCTTCGCCACAAGCGGTCGGGGTCACGAGCGCGCGGTGGGCGACCTCGTCAGCCACGGACCTGTCACCGGTGTGGCCGATGCCCGTCCAGACCGGGTACGGCGAGGCAAGGATCGCCCGCGCCACCGCCTCGTGGTCGAAAGCGGCCAGATCGCCCTTCGCGCCACCGCCCCTGGTCAGGACGATCACGTCGAGCGGCTTGCGTGCGAGGCGCTTCAACGCTGCGGCGATCTGCAGCGGCGCCTCCGCTCCCTGCACGAGGGAGCTCTCGAGATGCACCTCGAATGCGAGACCCGACCGCTCGAGCTGGCCGCGGAAGTCGCGGAGAGCCTCGGAGCCGGCGCTCGTCACGACACCGACCCGAAGCGGCACCGGCGGTGCCGGCAGCCGACGGTTGGCCTGCAGGATGCCTTCCGCCTCGAGCGTGCTGAGGAGCTTCCGCCTGGCGGCGGCGATGCCTCCGAGCAGTCCCTCGACGTCGAGGTCGGACATCGAGAAACGGATCCGGCTGGCCCCCTCCCATGCCGACACCCGCCCCCTCACCTTCACCACGAGCCCGGCCACGAGCTCGAGCCCGACGGCGTCCAACTCGGCGGCGATGGTCGGCCACTCCCGTGACCAGCACACGACATCGAGCATCGGTGTCTGCTGGCGCGGCGCGTACCCGTAGGACCACCCGTTCCGGTACCTGGGAGGAGGGGCTCCATCCCCTGCCGACGGGTCGGCCAGCTCGATGAACCGGTGGCCCTTCGACATGCTGACCTTCCGGATCTCGCCGGTCACCCAGACCTCGTCGGGGAACTCCATGCGCAGCGCCTGATGCAGCAGCTCG
>JAJYGM010000750.1 GCA_021785095.1 Actinomycetes bacterium | reverse complement strand
CTCGATGATCGAGTCGCCGCTGCCCCAGTACGAGCGCGGTTCGGGGTTGAGCCAGTAGACGTGCCGGGCTCGGCGGCGCAGCTCCTTCAGCACCCACGCCTCGGGCGCGTGGTAGTTCGAACGGGCATCCCCGAGCAGGAGGATGCTCGTCTTCGGCCCCACGTCCTGCCCCCACCGCTGGAAGAAGACGCCGAGGGCGTGCCCGTAGTCCGAGTGCCCGTCCACCCACACGACGTCGGCTTCCTGGTTCACCCGGTGCACGGCCTCGGTCACCGTCTCGGAGCGCTCGAAGATCTGCGTCACCTCGTCGAGCCCGTCGATGAAGACAAAGCTCCGCACCTGCGAGAACTGCGACGCGATCGCATGGACGAGGTGCAGCGTGAACCGGGCGAAGGCGGCGACGGATCCGGAGATGTCGGCGATCACGAAGATCTCCGGTTTCGCCGGGCGCGGGTGGCGGAAGCGGGGCTCGGCGGGAACGCCACCATAGGAGAGCGAGTGGCGCATCGTCGAGCGGAAGTCGAGCGCGCCACGGCGCAGATGGCGGCGCTTGCGCGCCAGCCTCGCCTGCAGCTTGCGCGTGAGCGGCTGGATCGCGCGGCGCATCAGCACGAGCTCTTCTCGCGTCGCGTGCATGAAGTCCACGTCCTCGGGCAGCGGCTTGCGCAGCGACTTCGCCAGTGCCTCGACACCGCGGTCGGCGACGAGCCGGCGACGGATCTCGGCCTCGATCTCTCGGCGCAGCTCCTCGATGCGCGACTTGTACTCGTCCTCGAGCAGCCGCTCCTCGAGCGGCGTCAAGTGCCCGAGCTCACGTCCGCGCAGGATCGGTCCCGGCACGGGCGCCTCGCCGTCGCCTTCTCCGGCCATCGGCCGGCCGCCCTCGACGGAGGCTCGGGCCTCACCGATCAGGCGGGCGAGCACCCCGTCGAGGTCGAGGTTCCGGAGCGTGCGGTAGAGGTAGTACGTGCCGCCGACAGGCCTGCCGGGCTCCATCCCGGCGAAACGCCCGACGGCCAGTCGAGCCACCGCCCCGAGCATCGCCTGCTCGCCGTCGCGAAGCGCCCGGTACAGCATGGCGGCGATCTCCTCCGCGCTCACCATCTCGAGGCCACCGGCACCGGACTCGCCTTCGCCCCGCCCACGCCCCCGACCGGCTCCGGAGCCCGCACCGTCGGTGTCCTCCACCCGCCCCGAGAGGTCGTCGTCCCTCGCGATGTCGTACTGGGGCCCCCGCATGGAGAAGTAGACCTCGAAGGCCGTGTCGAAGGCCCGCCAGTGAGCCGACGACTTCACGAGAGTCGCCCCGAGGGCGTACTTGATCGCCTGCCGGTCCTCGAGCGGAAGGTGCCGGATCGCCTCTGCGGCGTCGGCCGCCTCCGTCACCGAGACGGGCAGGCCGGAGCTGCGCAGCTCGGAGACGAAACCGGTGAGGACGTCGAGCACGCTGAAGACCCCGGCGCCAACCCGATCAGCGGGAGGACGCCGCCGCGGACACCGAGGCCGAGGCCTCCGAGGTCGCCACCGACAGCTCCTTCGCGGCCGTGTCGATGTCGGAGCGGTACTTGAGGAGGAGGTGGAGCGTCGAGCGCGCCGTCGCCTCGTCGACCGACTGGATGCCGAGCAGCACGAGGGTCCTCGCCCAGTCGAGCGTCTCGGAGATGGAGGGGTGTTTCTTGAGGTCGAGCGAGCGCAGGGACCGGACGATGCGGGCGACCTGGTCCGCCAGCTGCTCGGTGATGTCCGGCACCTTCGCGAGCACGATCGCCCGCTCGCGCTCGACAGACGGGTAGTCGAGGTGCAGGAACAGGCAGCGTCGCTTCAGGGCCTCGGACAGCTCGCGGGTGTTGTTCGACGTGAGGAAGACGAGCGGGATCTGGTTGGCGACGACCGTGCCGAGCTCGGGGATCGACACCTGGTAGTCCGAGAGGATCTCGAGCAGCAGCGCCTCGGTCTCGATCTCGACCCGGTCCACCTCGTCGATCAAGAGCACGACAGGCTCGGTCGCGCGGATCGCCTCGAGGAGGGGGCGCGACAAGAGGAAGGGCTCGGAGAAGATGTCCTCCTCGATCTCCTCCCAACCGGCGCCCTGTTCGACCTGGATGCGGAGCAGCTGCTTCTTGTAATTCCACTCGTAGAGGGCCTTCGACTCGTCGAGGCCCTCGTAGCACTGCAGCCGGATGAGCCGCGCACCGGTCAAGCGGGCGACCGACTTCGCGAGCTCGGTCTTCCCGGTACCGGCGGGGCCCTCCACGAGCACGGGCTTGCCCAGCCGGTCGGCGAGGTAGACGACGCCGGCGAGCCCGTCGTCGGCGAGGTACCCGACCGAGGCAAGGCCCTCGCGCACCTGGGTCACCGAGGAGAAACGAGCACCATCTCCCATGACCTGACCACCGCTCACGACCGCTCCACTTCACTCACGTCCTGATCTGCCCTTCCCCGTAGACGACGTACTTCACCGATGTGAGCTCGCGCAGCCCCATCGGGCCGCGGGCGTGCAGCTTCTGCGTCGAGATCCCGACCTCGGCCCCGAGCCCGAGCTCACCGCCGTCGACGAAGCGCGTCGACGCGTTCACGAGCACGGCTGCCGCGTCCACCTCCCTCACGAACCGGCTTGCCGCTTCCAGGTCTCGCGTCACGATCGCCTCGGAGTGGCCGGAGGAGTACCGCCTGACGTGCGCGATCGCGGCGTCGAGGTCGCGCACGACTGCGACCGACATCTTGAGAGCGAGGAACTCGGTCGCGAAGTCTTCCTCGGAGGCAGCCCCCATGTGGGAGAAGATCGCCCGGGCCTCGCCGTCACCCACGAGCTCCACGCCGGCTTCGACGAGCTCGCTCCCGACTCGCGGGAGGAAGTCGCGGGCGATGCCGGCATGGACGACGAGCGACTCGGCAGCGTTGCAGACGCTCGGCCGCGATGTCTTCGCGTTCACGACGATCCGCCGAGCCATCTCGAGGTCCGCCGACCCGTCGACGTAGACATGGCAGTTGCCGTCGCCGTCGATCACCCACGGCACGGTGGCGTGCTGCTCGACCATCGAGATGAGGGCGGGTCCGCCGCGGGGAATGAGGCAGTCGATGACGCCCTTCAGCCGCACGAACTCACGCGCTGTCTCGTGTGACGTGTCCTCCACGAGCAGCACACCGTCCTCGGGCAGCCCCGCCTTGGCGAGCCCTTCGCGCAGCACTCGTGAGATCGCCCTGTTGGACTCGAGCGCGCCGGCCGAGCCCCGCAGGAACGCGACGTTCCCGGCCTTCACGCACAACCCTGCCGCGTCGGCCGTCACGTTCGGCCGGTTCTCGTAGATCACGCCGACGACACCGAGCGGCACCCGCACCCGCTCGACGACGAGCCCGTTGGGCCGGACGGCGCCCTCCACGACCTCGCCGACCGGATCGGGCAGGGCAGCCACTGCTCGCAGCCCCTCGGCCATTGCCTCCACCCGCCGCGTGTCGAGACGGAGACGGTCCACTGCCGTCGCCGACCCGGCGGTTCGGGCTCGGTCGACGTCGGCCCGGTTCGCCCGCAGGATGTCCTCGCTCGCCTCTGTGAGCAGGTCAGCGGCACGGCAGAGCGCCTCGTTCCTCGCAGCGCCGCTCGCGAGGGCGAGCGACGGGGCGGCAGCCCTGGCGCGCTGCGCCAGCTCGCCGAGCGAGGCGGGTGACATACCGACAGGGTACCTGCCGTCTGCCTCAGCCCCGGGAGCCAAGCCGGTCGGCTCAGGCGATGCCGAGTGCTTCAGCCAGCCTGTTGCGCTGCCAGGCACGCTCCTCGGCTCCCGCTGTTGCCTCGTTCGCGTCACCGACGGCCTGCCGTGCGCGCTCGGCGGCGTCGCGGGCGGCCACCCACGCCGGTACGATGCCGGCCCGGTTGCCCGCCGAGAAGTTGCCCCAGGGCGTCGAGATCAGCTCGCTCGGCAGGTCGACGGCCGAGTCGGCCTCGTAGCGGCGGTTCTGTGACTCGAGCAGCCGTGGGAACGCATCGTGCCGGATCGCCTCGGTCGCCGAGAGCACCGCTTCACGGACCGCCGCCGTGGCGGTCCAGCCCGGGTCGTCGAGCGCTTCGAGATCGTCCGCTTCGTCCTCGATCGTGATCTGGAAGGCGAGGTCCGCCACGCGGTCGCCGAGGTGGCGGAGCCGCCGAGCGAGCGCGATGCGGGACATCCGCTCGAGCAGCCCGTCGCCCGGGCGCCTCTCGTCACGGTCGAGGTATTGCCGGGCGGAGCGGAAGACGTCTGCGAGGGTCGGGCCGCTCGGCAGCTTGAAGGACTCGGGCTCCATGACGACGTGCTCGGCGCAGTCGAGGGCGAAGCGCGCCGCCTCGTGCAGGCTCCACGCCGTCTCCCGTACGAGGCGCCCTCCCCGAGCCGCCAAGCCCACGGCATCGACCACCTCGGCCACGAAGATGCGCTCGCCGAGGTCGTCGAGCAGCCCGTCCAGGTCGAGCAACACCACTGGTGACCCGGTGTCGGGAGTCACGGCCGCGCCGGGCTCAAAGCTCCCGTCCGGGGAGCGCGTCGGCAGCGGCCAGACGGTCTCGTCGTCACCCACCCACTGGTGGCCGTTGGCGTCCGTCGGGACGAAGTAGATCTCGCCAGGCATGGTCGACACGCTATTCGGCGAGCACGACCAGGTCGTCCCGGTGCACGACCTCGGCCGGGAGGCCGCCCGGCAGCTCGTTGGTCCGGCGGCCGATCCACTCCCCGCTCCGGTCGGAGGGAAGGCTCGAGATCCCCTTCGCGACGACGACCCCGTCGGGGCCGGCGATCTCCACGGCGTCCTCGGCTGCAAAGGAGCCCTCGACCGAGGTCACGCCTGCCGGCAGGAGGCTCGTCGAGCGCCGGACGATGGCGTCGCGGGCGCCCTCGTCGACGAGGACTCGTCCTTTCGGGCGCAGTGCGAAGGCGATCCAGAGCTTGCGGGCGGGCAGCCGCCGCTCGTGGGGGAGGAAGACCGTCCCGAGCCCGCTGTGCTCGCCGCTCACGGCGTCCACGAGCACCGAGGGGCGGTCTGCGGCTGCGATGACCGTGAGGACGCCGGACCAGGCCGCCATCTTGGCGGCGGCGATCTTCGAGGCCATGCCGCCCCGGGCGCTGTCGGAGAGGGTTCCGCCCGCCGCCTGCTCCAGATCGTGGTCGATCTCCCGCACCTCCTCGATCAGCGTCGCGCCGGAGTCGACGCGCGGATCCGCCGAGAACAGCCCGGGCAGGTCCGTGAGGAGCACCATGAGGTCGGCGTTGAGCAGGTGCGCGACGAGCGCGGCCAGCCGGTCGTTGTCGCCGAAACGGATCTCGTCGTCAGCGATCGCGTCGTTCTCGTTCACGACCGGCACCACACCGAGCTCGAGCAGCCGGTGGAGCGTGTCACGAGCGTGGAGGTACCGCTGCCGCTCGGCGAAGTCGGTCGGCGCGAGCAACACCTGGCCGGCCAGCATCCCTTCGGCGGCGAAGGCGTCGTCGTAGACGCGCATCAGGCGGTGCTGGCCGATCGAGGCGAGCGCCTGCAACGTCACCGGATCGCTCGGCCTGCTGCCCCCGGGGAGGAGTGCAGCGACGCCGGCGGTGACGGCGCCAGAGGTCACGAGCACGGCTCGATGGCCGAGATGGCGGACGTGCGACAGCTCGGAGGCGAGCCGGTCGACGGCTGAGCGGTCGACGCCACCGTCGGCGAGGGTGACCGAGGTCGTCCCGACCTTCACGACGACGATCACCGGTCCGGCTCCCATTCGAACACGATGTCGCCGATGCGGACCGGATCGCCCTCGCGCGCCCCCGCGCGTTGCAGCGCCTTGTCCACACCGGCGCGCTTGAGGCGGCGCTGAGCCAGCGCCAGAGCGTCGGGGTCCGTGAGGTCGGACAGGGCGACGGCTCGGATGGCATCCCGGCCCGACACCACGAAGCCCCCGTCCTCACGGACGACCGAGACGGTGTCGGGTACGGGGCGGTGGACGACCGGCTCCGTCCGCGGTTCCGGTGCCTGCCGCCTCGCCTCCTCCACCATGGCGGCCAGCCGGACGACGAGCTCGTCGACGCCGTCGCCCGTCGCCGAGGAGATCTCGAGCTCGCCGCCGTACTCGGCAGGAACCGGGCGCTCGCCGGCAGGTACCGTGTCTGCACGGGACCCGACGACGAGGCGCGGGCGGGCCAGCAGCTCCGGGCGGTATCGCCGGAGCTCGTCGAGCAGGATCTCCACCTGGTGCGCCGGCGATCGTCCCTCCGTTGGAGCGAGGTCCGCGAGCACGAGGAGGACGCGGGCGCGTTCGACGTGCCGCAGGAAGCGATGGCCGAGGCCCCGCCCCTCGGCCGCCCCCTCCACGAGCCCGGGGATGTCGGCGATCACGAGCTCCGTCGCGGACTCCCGTGCGCTCACGACGCCGGCACGAGCGCCCTTGCGCCCGACGTAGACCACGCCGAGGTGAGGCACGAGCGTCGTGAACGGGTAGTCGGCGATCTTCGGCTTGGCCGCCGACACGACCGACACGAGCGTCGACTTGCCGGCGTTCGGAAACCCGACGACGGCGACGTCGGCCATGAGCTCGAGCTCGAGGTCGAGCCACCGCTCCTCGCCGAGCTCGGCCTGCTCCGCGAAGGCCGGCGCCCGCAACCGGTTCGTGAGGAACCGTGCGTTCCCCTTCCCGCCGCGGCCGCCTCTCGCCGCGAGATGACGATCACCGGAGCGAACGAGGTCGGCGACGACGTCCCCGTTCGGGGTGCGGACGATGGTTCCCTCCGGGACGGGCACGACGAGATCCTGCCCGCGCCGGCCGTGACGACGCTTCCCGCTCCCGTGGGTACCGTCCTCGGCCCGCCGGAAGGGGTGGTCCTCGAACGCGACGAGGGAGACCACGTTGGTGGACGCTTCGAGGTAGACGTCGCCGCCCGCCCCGCCGTCGCCGCCGTCGGGACCGCCCTTCTGCACGTGCGCCTCGCGACGGAACGAGATGGCGCCGGCTCCGCCGTTGCCACCTTTCACGTGAACCTGCGCTTCGTCGACGAAGCCTGGCATCGGCAGCGTGACCGCTCAGTTGAGCGAGGGGTCGATCGGATGGCGGGCGAGCACCGACAGCCAGCCTCCCTGTGAGCGGAGCACACGCTCCCACAGGTCGTCGGGCTCCGCCGTCAGGATCTCCGCCGGCGTGCCGTCGACGACGAACCACCCCCTGTCGGCGATCTCGTCGTCGAGCTGACCCGGACCCCAGCCGGAGTAGCCCTTGAAGACCCGCAACCCGGCGAACGTCACGTCCACGTCCTCGGGCTCACGGTGCAGGTCGACGGTACCGATCGTCTCGGTGAGAGGCGAGTAACCCGAGAAGAGGTCGACCTCCTCGTCGGTGGCCTCGCCGTCAGCGCCATCGGTGTCGTCGGTGTCGTCCTCGAGCCGGCGTGCCTGCTGCTCGATTGCAGCGAGGCTCTCGGGGTCGACGCCGTCGACGTGATGGCCGACGCAGATGGCGGCGTTGGGTTGGACCGGCCCTCCGCTGAACAGGACGCCGGGCGGCGACGCGTGAGCCGCCCAGCTCGGGACGATGTCGGATATGGGTGTGTCCGTCGGCCGGTTCAGCACCACGCCGAGCGCACCGTCCTCGTCGCACGCGAGAAGGAGCACCACGGTGCGGAAGAAGTTCGGATCGCTCAACGTCGGGGCCGCGACGAGCAGGGAGCCACGCTCCGGCGGGCGCATCCCGCGCCCCGCGTCAGCTCTCGTCGGGGAGGACGTCCACCAACCGGCGCCCGCGCCGGGCGCCGAACTTCACCCGCCCGTCAGCACAGGCGAAGAGCGTGTCGTCCTTCCCCCGCCCCACGTTCTCGCCTGGGTGGAAGTGCGTGCCGCGCTGGCGCACGATGATCGAGCCGGCGCTCACGAGCGTGCCGTCGTAGACCTTGACCCCGAGGCGCTGGGCAGCAGAGTCCCGGCCGTTGCGGGTCGAACCGCCACCTTTGGTCTTGGACATGTCTTCGGCCTCCTACTCCCTGCGCTCGTGTCTACCGGCCGGCCGAAGCCGCGCCGGCTCCCTCGATGCCGGTGATCTCGATGGTCGTGTAGCGCTGGCGGTGGCCGTAGCGCCGCCGCTGCCGCGTCTTCGGCTTGTACGTGAAGCCGGTGATCTTCGGACCCTTCGTCTCGCCGACGACGGTGGCCGTGACGCTCGCGCCCTCGAGGGCGGCGGCGTCAGTCACGACGTCGTCGCCGTCCACGAGCAGGATCGGCGTGAGATGGATCTCCTCGCCCTCGTCGGCGCGGAGCAGCTCGACGTCGACCAGCTCACCCACCTCGACGCGTGCCTGCTTGCCTCCGGTGTCGATCACGGCATACATAGGTTGACCAGGATATCAGCCGGTCACAGGGCCCCGGATCAAGCTGCCGGACCCTCCCGGAACACGATCCCGCGCCCGCTGCACATCGGGCACGTCTCGGACAGCGTCTCCACGAGGCCTTCGCCGACGCGCTTTCGCGTCATCTCGACCAGGCCGAGCTCGGAGATGTCGAACACCTGGGTCGGTGTCTTGTCGCGGGCGAGGGCGGCCTTGAACGCGCTCACCACGGCCTGCCGGTTCGACTTGATCTCCATGTCGATGAAGTCGATGACGATGATGCCTCCGATGTCGCGCAGTCGGAGCTGGCGGGCGATCTCGTCGGCTGCCTCGAGGTTGTTCTCGAAGACGGTCTCTTCGAGGCTCGAGGACCCGACGTTCTTTCCCGTGTTGACGTCGATGACCGTGAGCGCCTCGGTGCGCTCGATGATGAGCGAGCCGCCCGACGGCAGCCACACCTTGCGGTCGAGCGCCTTGTGCAGCTGCTCGTGGACATGCTGGCGCTCGAAGAGCGGGAGCGGCTCGGTCGTCGTGTCGTAGAGCTCGATCCGCTCTGCGAGCTGCGGCTCGAACTCGGCGACGTAGTCGCGCACGATCTCGTAGAGCTCAGGATCGTCGATGAGCACCGCACGATGCTCCTCGGTGAGCTCCTCGCGGATGATGCGCACGGCCATGTGCGGCTCGGAGTAGAGCAGGGCGGGCGCAGGCAGTCGCCGTGCCCGCTCGTCGATCTCCTCCCACCTCGCGACGAGCTGGAGGACGTCGCGGCGGAGGTCCTCCGCCGCCGCACCCTGCGCGGCGGTCCGGACGATCAGCCCGTGGCCTTCGGGGCGAACCTCGTCGAGCACGCGCCGCAGGCGCTTTCGCTCGTTGTCGTCGAGGCGCCTCGAGATGCCGTACGTGCTCGAGTCGGGGACCAGCACGACGAAGCGCCCGGGTAGCGACACCTCCTGGGTCAGCCGAGCGCCCTTCAGACCGATCGGGTTCTTCGTGACCTGGCACACGATCGTCTGTCCGGGACGCAGCAGGTGCTCGATCCGGTCCGCCCCCTGCTGACGATCGATCTCGTCCCGGTCGTAGGAGACGTCGCCCCAGTACAGCACGGCGTTCTTCGGAGTGCCGATGTCGACGAATGCTGCCTCCATCCCCGGGAGCACGTTCTTCACGCGGCCTCGGTAGATGTTCCCGACGATCTGGTGAGCGTCGTCCTGGGGCCGTGCGACGTAGTGCTCGACGAGCGCGCGGCCTTCGAGCACGGCGATCTGCGTCGCTTCTGACTCGACGTGGACACACATGAGGTAGCGGCCGGTCGCCCGCGCACCGCGGTCACGGCCACGGCGCGACCGCGAGCCGGACCGTCCGGACCGGCCCGGAGCCTCGGCCTGGGGCGCGTCGTCATCACTCGCCGGCGTCCCGGCCGAGCGCGCGGCGGGTGTGCCCTCCCTGGTCACCGAGACGGCCTGCGAGTCCTGCTCCCCGGCGAGCGCAGCGGCCACCTGCTCGGCCGATCCTCCGCGGGAAGGTTCGCCCGGAGTGCCACCTCCGCCCCCGCGGCGACGGCCGCGGCCGCCACGACGACGGCGAGAGCCCGACGAGCTGCCCTCCGTGGAGCGGGGGGACCCGGCACCGCCGGACGGACCCCCCGCCGCGCCCCGAGGGGCAGCCGGCGCCGGCCTCGTGTCGCCGATCTGCGGTTTGCGAGGAGCGGCCGGCGGCGAGGGCACAGGCGGCGCCGGCTCAGCCGATGCTGCCTGGCGATCTACGCCGGGCTCAGCCTGGCGTGATCCCGCCGATCCGGCCGCCCCGGCTCGGGGCGGGTGCACCGGGCGGTCGACTGGCTCGCTCGCGCGCGAGCCGTCCGCGGCAGGTGCCTCTGGCAGCTGCCGGTCGGTGGTCGGTTCCGACATCGAACAGGTCCCTTCTCCAGGGCACGCAACGCTGGCGTGCCGTGGACGCACGGAGGTCCGGCGCTGCGCACGACGGTGCAGCGGCGCGCCTGGACCCGGCGTCTCGTTCCGTGAGGAGCAGCAAGTCTTCGCCCGCGCCGGCCGTCACACTCGGAAGTCCGAGAGCTGCCGGCCCGGCAAGGCAGTAGAGGACAGAGCAGACGGCGAGCGCGGTCGCTGAGCGCGTCCAGCACTGCAGCACAGGATCGGTCGTCATCTCGGATCGCATTCTACCTGCGTCGCTCCGCCGGGCGGGATCCCGGTCCGACGACCGGTCAGGAGGCGCCCGGCTCAGCCCTGGCCACGGGGCACGCTCGGGGTGACCGGCCCGACCGGGTGCTTGGTCAGCCACTCGAACAGCTTGAAGGCGACGGGCGCAGCTGCCAGGTCGCCGTAGCCGCCGCCGGGGATGACGACTGCGATGCAGTACTTCGGGTCGTATGTCGGCCCGAAGGCGACGTAGAGAGCGTTCGTCAGGTTCGGGTTCGAGGAGCTGATGTCCGACGTACCGGTCTTCCCGGCGATCGGGAGCTTCGAGTAGTACGAGGAGTAGTGCGTCAACTGGTAGGGCGGGTACCCGGTTCCGATCGGGTTGGTGACCTCCTGCTCGAATCCTGCCAGCATCGGGCCGCGTGTCGAGGCGGGGAGGTTGACGTGTCCCAACACCTTCGGCTTGATGCGCTCGACGACCTTGCCGCTCGCGGAGGTGATCTCCGCCGCCACCTCCGGGGCATAGCGGGTGCCCCCGTTGGCGAAGGTCGAGTAGGCGTTCGCGAGCTGGAGAGGCGTGATCACGGTCTCGCCCTGGCCGAAGGCCGTCTCGAGGGCGTCGCCTGGCCCGTAATACGTGTTGGGGAAGGCCTTCGGGTCAGCCCTGTGCTGCTGGACGCGGAGCGCCGGTGAGTCGACCTGGCCGATGCTCTCGCCGGGCAGGTCGATCCCACTCGGTTGGCCGAGCCCGTAGCTGGCCGCCGCCTTCTGGATGGCGAGCCCGTACTGGGACTGCTCGCGCCAGAACCAGTACCCGAGCGTGTAGAAGAACACGTCGTCGGACATCGCTATCGCGGTCGTGACGTTGCAGGCGCCACAGCCCGTGCTCTCGGCGTCGTGGAAGCTGCACAGCCCTGTGCACTGCGGGATCGTGAAGTTGCCGGGATCGTTGATGAGCGTCTGGCCGTTGAAAGAGCCGTAGCCGGGGAGGTACACGTTCGTGTTGAGCGCGGCGGTCGCCGTGGCGAGCTTGAAGGTCGACCCCGGGATGTAGAGGCCCTGGATCGCCCGGTTGAGCATCGGGTAGTTCGACCTCGGGTTCGTGAGCGCGGCGTAGTGGGCCGTGGACATGCCGCCCACCCACCACGCGGGGGAGTAGGTGGGGTAGGAGGCGATGGCGAGGATGGCTCCGTTTTGCGGGTCCTCGACCACCACCGCGCCGGAGTTGACCGGCAGGTGCTGGGCCGCGAGCGAATCGATCTGCGCCTTCAGCTGGGTCTGTGCCTCCTGTTGGAGGGCGAGGTCGACGTTGAGGACGACGTTGTCGCCGGGCTTGGCCGGTACGACCGACTTCGTGCCCACCGGGTTACCGGACGCGTCGACGAGCAGGTTCCGGACGCCGGTCCGGCCTCTCAGAAATTGCTCGTACTGCCACTCGATGCCGGACTGGCCAATGACGTTTCCTTGCGTGTACCCCTTTCCCTTCAGCGCCTTCAGCTCTGCTGCCTTGATGTCGCCGACGTACCCGAGCGTCTGCGCGGCGGTGTCGCCATGGGGGTACCGCCGCTCGGCGACGTCGGTCACCGACACGCCTGGGAACATCGACTTGTGCTCGGCGAGGTAGACGATGGTCGCTTCCGGGACGCCGACCTCCACGGGCACCGGTTCGTAGATCGAGTCCTGCTGGTCGTTGATCGTGGCGTAAACCTGGGACAGCGGGAGCCCGAGCGTGACGGCGAGGCGCTCGACGACGCTCGGGTCCTGCGCCGCCACCTGGCGGCTCAGGGTCACGACCGGCTCG
>JAJYGM010000203.1 GCA_021785095.1 Actinomycetes bacterium | reverse complement strand
CGGGATCCTGGCCTTCGGTGGCGTCGACCTCGTGGTGAACAACGCCGGGCTCTCGATCTCGAAGCCGCTCCTCGAGACGACCGTCGAGGACTGGGAGCTCCAGCACGCCGTGATGGCGCGCGGCTCGTTCCTCGTCTCGCGCGAGGCGGTCCGGGTCATGGAGGCCCAGGGCCTCGGGGGGGACATCGTCTACGTCGTCTCGAAGAACGCCGTCTTCGCCGGGCCGAACAACGTCGCCTACGGCGCCGCCAAGGCGGACCAGGCCCACCAGGTGCGCCTGCTCGCTGCGGAGCTCGGCGCGCTCGGCATCCGGGTGAACGGCGTCAACCCGGACGGCGTCGTGCGCGGCTCGGGCATCTTCGCTGGCGGTTGGGGCGCGAGCCGCGCCGCGGTCTACGGCGTCCCGGAGGAGGAGCTCGGAGCCTTCTACGCGAAACGGACCCTGCTCGGCAGGGAGGTCCTGCCCGAGCACGTCGCGGCGGCCGTCTTCGCACTGGTCGGCGGTGCGCTCTCGCTCACCACGGGGCTGCTCGTCCCCGTCGACGCCGGCGTCGCGGCGGCGTTCCTGCGCTGAGCGGGCGAGCGGTGGGGGGCGGGCCAACGGGACCCTTCGTCGCGATCGACCTCGGCGCGACGAGCGGACGGGTGCTCGCCGGGGTCGTCCAGGACGGCCGGCTCCGGGCGGAGGAGGTGGCGCGGTTCGCAAACGAGGCGGTCGGCGTTGGCGACCGGCTCTACTGGGACCTGCTCGGCCTGTGGCGCGATGCGCGCGCCGGACTCCGGGCGGCGGGGCGCGCCGGGCCGGTCGCGTCGGTCGGGATCGACAGCTGGGCGGTCGACTACCTGCTCCTCGACGGGGAGGGTGAGCCCCTCGGCCCTGCAGTTCACTACCGGGACCACCGCCACGTTGCGAGCCTCGCCGCGTTCCTCGAGCGCGTCACGCCCGAGGAGCACTACGGGCGGACCGGCACGGCGCTGCTCCCGATCGTGACGGCCCCCCGCCTCGCTGCCGAGCCGGAGGGGCGCAGGAGGCTCGCGCGGCAGATGCTGTTGCTCCCCGACCTGTTGCTCTCCTGGCTCGGGGCCCCCGACGCGGCCGAGTTGACCAACGCCTCGACGACCGGTCTGCTCGCTGCGGACGGCACCGGTTGGGCGTTCGACCTCGCCGAAGTACTCGACATCCCGAGGGCGCTCCTTCCCCCGCTCGCGCCGCCCGGGTCGCTCGCCGGAGTGGTGGACGCGGCCACGACGGCCGCGCTCAGCCTCGGCGAGCCGCCGAGCCTGGTTCGCGTCGCGAGCCACGACACCGCCTCGGCGGTCGCTGCGGTGCCGGCGACGGGGAGCCGTTTCGGCTACGTGTCCGTCGGCACCTGGTCCCTCGCAGGTGTGGAGCTCGCGGATCCCGTGCTCGGCGAGGCGGCGCGCCTCGCGCGCTTCACGAACGAACGGGGCGTGGGTGGCTCGGTCCGCTTCCTCCGCAACGTCATGGGGCTCTGGCTGCTCGAGGAGTGCCGACGGGATTGGCGGGCGGCCGGGCTGGAGGCCGACGCGACGGCGCTGCTCGCCGCGGCCGCCTCGCTCCCGCCACTCACCTCGCTCGTGGACGCGAGTTCGGAGGAGTTCCTCGCGCCCGGGCGGATGCCGGAACGGATCAGGGCGGCCTGCCGGAGGGCGGGAGAGCCGGTGCCGCGCGACCCTCCCGAGATCGTCCGCTGCATCCTCGACAGCCTGGCGCTCGCCCATCGACGCGCCCTCGAGGATGCCGAGCGCCTCACCGGTCTCGAGCTGGAGGTCGTCCACGTCGTTGGTGGGGGGGCGCGCAACGCGCTCCTCTGCCAGGCCACCGCCGATGCCTGCGGGCTCCCGGTGGTCGCCGGGCCTTCGGAGGCGAGCGCGCTCGGCAACCTGGCCGTCCAGGCCCAGACGCTCGGGGCGCTCGGAGCGGGGAGCGAAGCGTTGCGAGCCTGCATCGCCGCCTCCGTGCCGTTGCGTCGTTACGAGCCCACTGACGCGGGGCGATGGACTGCGGCGGTGGCCCGGACCCGGTCGGAGCCGGACCGGCTGGGCGGCCTCGACGTTCCGGGCAGGTCCGGCGGTCCCGAGCCGTCCGGCAGTCCCGGAAGTTTTGTCCCCGAGGTGACTTGACGGGCGCCCGGCCGGGCCGTACGCTTCGGGAGGTTTGAACGATTCAGGCCGAGTTCGGGCAAGGATCGTTCGGCCGACTGTGAGATCCCTGGGGGGCTTGGTCCGGATGAGGGCGAGCCCGGGCAGGTAGCGACGCCGGGTGGTCGAGTGGCCGGCTCATCCCGACGGCGCGCAGGGCGGCGAGCGCCACCGCCGGCGAGGCGCGGCGGACACGACCAAGGAGGCGGGTGCATGCAGGAGAGACTGGAAGGCGCACCGGGCGGTGCGAAGCGCGGGACCTTCGGGCGGGCAGGGAAGGTGCTCGCGTGCGTGGGGGCGGCTGCGCTCCTGCTGGCGGCGTGTAGCTCGAGCAAGC
>JAJYGM010000374.1 GCA_021785095.1 Actinomycetes bacterium | reverse complement strand
CGGCGTCGACCGCCGACGCCCGACCGCGACGAACGTATTCGGGCGGCTCGCAGGATCGAACAGCGGCGCGGACGGTGTTCCGTGCCAGGTGCAGACGCCTCGAGATCTCCTTGATCGAGAGGTTCTCGGCCCGATGGAGCCGCCGGATCTCGGCCCAGGCTTCCACGCTCAGCAAACTCCTCCCTCCCAGGCGGACGTTCGTCGTCACAGCCTGGGCTCGCTCGGTCGAGACCGCCACGCCCGTGGCGGCAGGGGGGTCAGTTTTCGACCGGCGTTAGAGGGTCAGTTTTGCGCCGACGCCGACAGTCGGGACTCGGGTCTCCTGGCGATCGAAACGACATCGCGGAAGGCTCCAAGGGCGGCGGTCGACGCGGCGGACGCCTGTCGCATGGCGTCAGATCGCGGGGCAGCCGCGCGGCCTGTGAGGCTGATCATCGGCGTGCATGTCGGTCAACCAGTGCACGGAACCGGTCAGTTCGTACTCGGCTCCTCGTGGCGCTGTCGCCGCAAAACGACACGAACCTCCCGGCTCCTGCCCGCCCACCTGATCCGACCCGCGAACAGAGATCACGGCGATTGACCCTTTGGGTGCGCAGGATGGTTGGTGGACAACAGAGGATCCATTCCACGGAAAGGGGTGGCCGCGATGAAGAAGATCCTGCTCGCCTACGATGGCAGTCCCGCTGCCGAGCGCGCCCTCCACACGACCGCCGAACTGGCAACCTTGTCCGGATCAGCGGTGACGCTCCTGGGCGTGCTTTCGCCGATTTCCCCGGGTTCGGAGCGCTACCCAGCGCCGGTGCCAGACGATCTGGGCTGGGCGCTGGAGCGCGCGCGTGGCGTCCTGTCGGCTCGGGGAATCGAAGCCACGACCGCGGAGTATGAAGGCGACCCGGCCGCGACCATCGAATGGCTCGCAGGTGAGGAGGGCTTCGACACGATCGTGGTCGGCTCGCGCGCCCGAGGGTGGCTCCGCCGGATGCTCGACGGGAGTGTGTCCGGCCATGTCGCGACGCATGCCCGCGAGACGGTGGTCGTGGCGCGCTGATGGGACTCCGGCATTTCACTTCGTCAACCGCGCGACAGAGTCGGTCGCGGGCGCCGAGTACGCTCGATGTGATGGCTACCCTTTCCTGGCCGAGTAATCGGCCCGCGCTGACATGACCGCTCCGCTGGTCCGCCGGCTGATTAGCCGTGTGGACGCATTGGACCGCCCGAGCGGCGCGCTCGCGACAGCCGTCAACGCGGTGTACCGTCCGGCGCGGGCGCTGCAGGGGCTCTTCAACGGGACCTGGCTGGGCCACCCGCTGCATCCGCTTGTCACGGACGTCGCGATTGGGGCGTGGACGGTCACGCTCGTCTTCGACCTGTTGGGTCTCGCGGGCGTGAGCGGCCTGTCGGGCGGCGCCGCGATCGCGCTCTGGTTGGGGGTTCTCGCCGGTCTGAGTTCACTGCTGAGCGGGCTCACCGACTGGAAGGACACCTACGGGCTGGAGCAGCGCGTCGGGTTCGTCCACGGGCTCGCGATGATCTTGGTCACGCTCCTGTACGTCGTCAGCGGGATCCTCCGCGCCGCCGGGACGGCGGACGAGCCGGCCGCCCGGGTCATCGGCACCGTCGGATTCCTGGTCCTGATCGTGGGCGGGTATCTGGGCGGCGAGATGGCCTTCGGCTTCGGCTCGATGGTCGATCACAACGCCTTCCGCGACGAGGTTCCGGAGTTCACTGCTGCCGCCTCCCTGCCCGAGCTGCCGGAGGGCATGACGCGCGTCGATGTGGCCGGCCAGCCGGTCCTGCTCGTGCGTCACGGCGAGGTGGTGACCGCGATCGGTGATGTCTGTTCGCACGCCGGGGGTCCGCTGCACGAGGGGTCGCTCGACGCCGGCGTCGTCACCTGCCCGTGGCATGGTTCTCGCTTCCGGGTGGCCGATGGCTCGATCCTCCGCGGGCCGGCGACATTTCCCCAGCCGGCCTTCGAGGTGCGGCTCACGCCGGACGGCCGGATCGCCATCCGCAGCCGATCAGGGTGACGCCGCGGAACGCAAGGAGGAGCGATGCGACTCGACTGCGCGAAGACGCTTCCCGGGGCCACCCGTTCGATGTCAGAGCTCGAGCGCGTGGTGGAGGACAGCACGCTCGAGCCGAGACTCCGTGAGCTCGTGAAACTGCGCGCGTCGCAGCTGAACGGCTGCGCCTACTGCGTGGACATGCACACGAAGGACGCCGAGGCGATCGGCGAGAGCGAGCAGCGGCTCCACCTGGTGGCAGTGTGGCGCGAGGCGCCCGTGTACAGCGACCGGGAACGGGCGGCGCTGGCATGGACCGAGGCCCTCACGCTCCTCCCGGAAACCGGAGCGCCGGACGACGTGTACGCCGAAGTCGCGCGAGCGTTCACGCCGCAGGAGCAGGTCGCGCTGACGATGGCGATCATCGCCATCAACGGCTGGAACCGCCTCTCCGTCGGGTTCCGGCGGCCGGTCGGCGACTACGTGTCCAGGCGC
>JAJYGM010000150.1 GCA_021785095.1 Actinomycetes bacterium | reverse complement strand
ACCGTGCCGTCGATCCCCGCCCTCACGGGAACCCCGACGCCTCTTGCGACCACCGAGCTCACTGGGAGCGGATCCTACGGCCTCCGCGCGGTGGTGCCGCCGTGGAACCGACGGCCCACACCGCGGGGCGCCTGACCGGCAGACAAGATCGCGATAAGCTGTGCAAGACGTCGCGTCCATTCGCGTGGCGTCTATGGGGATGCATCCGGCGCCCGGGGAAGGTGCCGGTGCCGTCCCGGAGCCGGTACCGGCGTCCTGGACGGAGCAAGGGGAGTGACGGGGATGGGTGAGCGCATCGTCGGGCTTGATATCGGCACGAGCGCGCTGCGGGCCGTCGAGCTGATCGTCGAACATGGCCGGCCGCCGGTGCTCGAGGCATTCGGCCAGGTCGGGCTGCCGCCTGGCATCATCGTCGACGGCGAGATCCGCGACCGCGCCCAGGTCGCGTCGGCGATACGGCGCCTGTGGCGCCACGGCGGCTTCAAGACGAGCCGGGTGCGCCTCGGCGTCGCCGGCCTGCGGGCGATCACCCGCGAGATCGAGCTCCCCCCGGTGCCGCCGGACGAGGTCGCCGCCGCGGTGTTCCTCCAAGCCGAGGATATCGTC
This sequence comes from Actinomycetes bacterium, assembly GCA_021785095.1. The sequence continues at coordinate 1,895 of JAJYGM010000150.1, read as the reverse complement.
CCGTTCCCGATCGATCGCACGTCGGTGGCCTCCGCCGTCGTCTCGCGCACCGAGGATGCCGAAGGGCTTCCGCTCATCCGCGTCCTGGTCGCAGCGGCGCACCGAGACGTGATCGACGGGATCGTCGCGGCGGTCGAGGAGGCGGGCCTCGAGCCAGAGGGGATCGACCTGGACACCGCCGCGCTGTCGCGGGCGTTCACGTTGCCGGACGGCGCGACCGAGCCCGAGGCTGTGGTGTCCGTCGGCGCCGGCCTGACCATGGTCGTCGTCCGCCACGGGGGCACGCTCCAGTTCGTGCGCACCATCGACATGGGTGGCGACACCGTCACCCGCGCGCTTGCGTCCGCCCTCGACGTCCCGATCGCCGACGCCGAGATCGTGAAGCGTCGCCTCGCGCATCCCGGACCGCACGACCCGGCGGCGACGAGGGCGGTGGCTGAAGTCGTCGAGCAGCTCGCGGACGAAGTCAGGAGCTCTCTGCGGTTCTTCGGAACCCTGCCGGGGCGCATACCCCCGTCGAGGGTCCTCGTGACCGGCGGAGGGGCACGCACCGTGGGATTGCTCGAGAAGCTCCGCGCGCTGATCGACGTCCCCGTGCTCGAGGCATCGCCTCTCTCGTTCGTCGACGCGAGCCGTCTGCGCGTCTCGGCGCGCGAAGCGGAGTCGATCAACCAGACGGTCGCTGTGCCGCTCGGGCTCGCCCTGAACGGTCCAGCGAGGACGCGCTTCGAGCTGATCCCGCCTGAGGTCGCCGCCAGGCGCGCCGCCAGGCGGCGAAGACGCCAGCTCACCGTCGCGCTCGCGGGCCTCGTCGTCGTGCTCGCGGCAGTGTCTGCGTGGAGGGTGCTCGCCGTACGGTCTGCCCAGCGTCAGGTCCATGTCCTCCAGTCCACGATCCACACCATCGACACGGTCGAGATGCCTCGCTACGACAAGGCCGTCCACCTCGGCAACGAGGTGACGGCCTTCGAGCACCAGCTCGCCCCGCTCGTCTCCCACGAGGTCGACTGGCTGGTCGTCTTGAACCAGCTCGGCGAGTACCTGCCGGCACCCGCTGTGCTCAATGGCGTCGACCTCGCCGCGACGACGCCGACCGGAGGGACCGCCGTCTCCACGACAGTGCGGCTCGGCCCGTCGGTCATCGGCACCGGTTCGACCACCGTGTTCACCCACACCCTCACACAGGTGACGCAGTTCGGCCTGGCAATGGCAGGCTCACCCGCCCTGTCGGGCGTGGACCTGAGCGGGGGGGTGTCCGCCGCCACGACAGGGGTGACCTTCCCCGTGACCTTTTCCATCACGAGCGCAGCGCACAGCCGGCGGCTCGGGCAATTCGAGGAGCGGATCCCATGAGCGCCGCATCGAGCCGGATCCCCATCACCCGTCGGTCGGTCCTCGTGGGGATCGCCGTGGTGGGGGTCGTGGTCGCGTGGCTCTTCGCCTTCTACCTCCCCCAGACGCGCAGGCTCGCCGCGCTCGGTACGCAGCGCACGGCGCTGCAGTCGACCGTGGCCACCGACGAAGCTCGCCTCCAGCAGCTGCAGAACGAGGCCCAGCACGTCACCCAGATCAGGGCGATGTACGAGCGACTCGACGGGTACGCGCCTCGGACGGAGAAGCTCTACACATACATCCGCACCATCTCTGGTGCCGCGAAGAAGGCGGGTGTGAGGATCACATCTCTGCAACCGGGGGGGTTGGTGGCGGTCAGCGGGACCGCGTACTCGGCGATCCCGATCACCGCGGCGGTCAAGGGGTCGTACGACCATCTGCTCGCCTTCGTGAAGGGTCTCTACGGGCTCCCCCGGCTCACCGACCTGAACGCGGTCTCGGTCACCGGCGGTGGCCCAGGGACGAACAGAAGCACGATCCTCACGGTCTCCGTGCAACTCGCG
>JAJYGM010000262.1 GCA_021785095.1 Actinomycetes bacterium | reverse complement strand
GGAGACCCCGCTCGGCCACCTCCGCCGGCCCACTCGGCGCCTCGAGCCCGTCCCGGACGCCGAAGCCCTCTGCCCAGGACGCCAGTCCGACCACCAGCCCGCCCGAGGCCGCGAGGCCACGCACGGCGGGCGCGACCGGGCCCGCACCGACCTCCTCGTCGAGGGCGAAGTGGAACCCTCCGGCGTGGACCAGCCCAGCGGTGACGAGCTCGAGCGCATCACGGCTCGAGCAGGGCCACCATGCGAGCGAGACCGGGGGGTCGAGCGCGCCGAGGGGTCCCGCGAGCAGCGGGAGCGCCGGGTCGCAGCCTGCGACCACGAGCGTCGGGCGCAGCGGGGCCGTCGGGCGAACCGCCCAGCAACCGTGCGCACTGGCGCTGCCATCGGGTCCTGCAGCGCCGACCCGACCCGACAGCACGCCGCCCCCCGCTACGAAACCAGCCTGCATCGCCCGATCACCGGCAAGTGGCAGCGCCACGAGACGCTCCCCAACTCGTGCGAGGGCCACGCGCCCCTCGGGACTCGGTCGCCCGATGGGCACGGCGTCCAGTGCAACCGGCGCCGGTCCGGGGCCGAAGAGGTCCTCGACGGCAAGCCCGAGCGCTCGGCTCAGCGCGAGGGCGACGCGAAGCGATGGGTCGAAGCGCCCGGCCTCGACGGCAGCGACGGCCTGGCGGCTCACCCCGGTGACCGCAGCGAGCTCCTGTTGCGAGAGGCCCCGTGCTAGGCGGGCAAGGCGAAGCCGCGAGCTACCCGTCGGGTCCCCGGCCGGGTCGAGCGGACCTGTCCGTGATGCCGGCGCGTCGGCCGAGGCTGCCGTGCCGGGGCGGTCCGCCGATGGTCTCGACCTGAGCGGTCTCGCCGACCCCGCGAACGGTTCCGCCGACCCGGTCGACGAATCCGGCTCCGGTTGCCCCGCCGAGACCGGCTGGTACCCCGGACCGCCCCGTTGCCGTCCCCGCACCTCGCTCACCGCCGCCTGCTCCAGCCGTAGGCGAGGAGGGGGAACGGGAGCGCGACCACGAGCAAGACGAGCGCGAAGGGGAGCGCGGAGGGGAGCCCGGTCTCGTTGAGCGTCGTCCAGATCTGCATGGGCAGACCGTAGGGGTGGTAGGCGACGATGATGACGGCACCGAAGGCGCCGATTGCCCGCGCCCAGGCCATCGCGAGCGAGGTTGCGAGCCCCGGAGCGGCGAGCGGGAGCGTCACCCGGCGGAACGCCCGTAGCGGGCGGTCACCGAGGATCCCCGCCTGCTGCTCGAGGCCGACGTCGACCGCGGCGAAGGCGGCTGCGGCCCCGAGGACGTAGTAGGGAGCCGCCTCGTAGATCTCGGCGACGACGAGGGCGAAGAAGGTGTTGGTGGCCGACAGGTGGAGCTGCGACAGGGCTGCTCCGATCGGAGTCAGGGGGCCGACCATGAACACGAGGAGCAACCCGACGACGAGCGGGGGCATGAGCAGCATCACGACGAGCCCTGCCTCCCAGATCCCCCGCAGGGGCAGTCGGTCCCGAGCGAGGAGGTAGCCGAGCGGGGTGCCGCCGAGCACCAGGGCTGCGACCCCGACGGCACCCGCCTCGAGCGAGGTCTCGAGGGGTACGAGCGCCCCCGGCGCCGAGAGCGCACGGCCGACGGCCGCGGGGGAGAGGTGCGCGAGCAGCGCCCAGAGCGGGCCGAGGAGGACGAGCCAGACGAGGAGCGCGCCTGCGACGCCTGCGAGGCCCTGGGCGCGCGCCAGCGACCGCGACCCGAGCGCCGGTGCGGGGAGCCTCGGCGCGAGCGCGCTCACGACCCGGCCACCTCGCTCACGCGCGGCTCACCCCGCAAGTGCAGCGCTCAGCGTGCCGGCTCACGACCCGCCGAGCTCCGCGACGACCGACGCCGGCACGTCAGCCCGGTTCCCGAAGGCCGTGGGGGCGAGGAGTGTGTAACCGCCCGCAGCGAGCTCGCTCTGGCCGGCGCGGGAGAGCACGTAGGCCACGAAGGTGCCGGCTGCGGTCGGGGCCGGCCTCCCGATGGTGGTGATGTCGAGCACGAGCGGGCTCCCGTGGACCACGGTCCCGTCCGAGAGCCGGAGGGAAGCGCTCGCATAGGTCGCGGCCTCCGACGGCTCGCCGAAGTTGAGGCTGGCGGGCAGGCTCACGTAGGGGAGGTGGAGCTGGATCGCCTGCGAGCGGAAGGCGCTCGCGGCGTCGAGCTGGCCGGCCTCGAGGCGCGCCTCGAGCGCGGTCTCGGCGAAGACCTGGGCGGGATTGTCGAGCGAGCCGAGGATGCGCGCGGCGGCTCCCGAGGGCAGGTGGAGCTGTCTCTCTGCGAGCTGGACCATCTCCACGAAGGCTTGGCCCTGCGGGTCCGTGTTCGGATTGGTACGCCCGAGCAGGAACCCGGGACTCTCGAAGAGGCGAAACAAGTCCGCGAGTGGCCGCTTCCCCGCGGCGATCGCCCGGAGCTCGGGGGCGAAGCTGGTCGAGGGGTTGTAGGCCACGACGATCGGGCTCGCGGC
>JAJYGM010000093.1 GCA_021785095.1 Actinomycetes bacterium | reverse complement strand
GCGAGGCGGCGCCCCTCCACCTGCGTCACCGTCTGGCTGGCAGGGCTCGTCACGGCCGAGGTCTCACCGGATCAGGGCTCGCGGACCACGTCCGTCGGCCGCATGTCCCGAAGGCCGAGCCATACGGGTTGTCGCAGCCGTCCTGCGCGCGTCCACTCGCTGAATCGCACCTCTGCGACGAGCTGGGGCTCCACCCAGGTCGTGCCCGCCGCGTCGGCCCTTGGCACGGGAGTTGCAAAGGGCGGGTCGGGTCGGCGCAGGAGCTGCAGGCGAGATCGCAGCTCGGCGACCGCCTGCACGCCGAACCCGGTCCCGACCTTTCCCGCATAGGTGAGCCCATCAGGACCGGGGATGCCGACCAGGAGCGCCCCGAGCCCAGGACGCGTGCCCTTGGGAGCGCTGAAGCCGCCGATCACGACGCTCTGCGTACGTGCGAGCTTGACCTTCACCCAGTCAGGGCTGCGCTGTCCCGGGCGGTAGGGACTCCCAGCTCGCTTGGCCACCACTCCCTCCAGCCCTGCCGCCTTCGCCGCGGCGAGCACGTCCGCCCCGGGGCCCTCGTGCGACGGCGGGACCGTCCAGTGCTCACCGCTGAGCCCGAGCCCGTCGAGCACGCGGCGACGCTCGACGTAGGGAAGGCCGATCGTGGCGGAGCCGTCGAGGTGGAGCAGGTCGAACACCATGTAGCTGACCGGCACCGACGCAGCGAGGCGACGCGCGCGCGCTGCGTCGTCCACGAGCATGCGCGGCTGGAGCGCCTCGAAGCTCGGACGGCCACCCGCGTCGAGCGCGATGATCTCGCCGTCGAGCACCGCCTGGTGCGAGCCGAGCACCTCGCCGAGCCCGCGCACCTCGGGATAGGCAGCGGTCCGGTCCTGCTCGGAGCGCGAGGTGAGACGCACCCTGCCGCCTTGCACGAACGCGATCGTCCGCACGCCGTCCCATTTGAACTCGTAGCGCCAGTCGGTGCCGTGCTCGGACGGCAGCGCTCCGGAGACGGCCAGCATCGGCCGGATGCGCGCGGGCAGCGGTTCCCAGCCCTCTGGCGCCGGGTCCACGCGGTGGAGCATCCAGTCGTCGCCTCGCGTCCAGAAGAGCACGAAGCGCGCGTCGACCCGTGCGCCGTGCAGGTGGAACTTCACCTCACGCTCGGTCCACGTGGACGCCTCGTAGGTCCCCTTGTCCCAGATGACGACCTCCCCGGCGCCGTGCTCACCCTTCGCGATGACCCCTTGGAACGAGCCGTACTCGAGCGGATGGTCGTCCACGTGCACCGCGAGGTGGTTGGCCGTCGGGTCGGTGGGCAGGCCTTTGGGCACCGCCCAGGACGCATAGACACCGTCGTGCTCGAGGCGCAGGTCCCAGTGGAGCCGGCGGGCGTGATGCTCTTGGATCACGAACGACGGCGCTCCTCGATCCCTCCCGCTTCGCGCGCCGGCCGTCGTCTCCGATTCGAGGCTGCGCGCAGGATCGCGCTTGGTTCGCGAGGACGAGGCGTCGAGCGGCGTCCCAACAGGCTACGCGAGGCCAGGGCTGCGCACACCGTCAACAGCGCGGAAATGACCCAAGACCCTGGTCTTCGGTGTCGGGCAGCTCGTTGAATTGAGCTCTCGGACGACCAAAGGAGCGGCATGACCAACGCCATCTGGACCGGGTCGCTCAGCTTCGGCCTGGTGAACGTGCCCGTTGCGCTCTTCAGCGCCACGGAGCAGAGGTCCATCAGGTTCCACCAGTTCCAGGCAGGGACCACCGACAGGGTCCGCAACCGGCGCGTCAACGAGCGCACCGGCGACGAGGTCGCCTACGAGGACATCGTCAAGGGCTATGACCTGGGTGGCGGCGAGTACGTGCTGCTGAGCCCTGAGGAGATCGCTGCAGTCGCCCCCGGCAGGACGAAGACCATCGACGTCAGCGGGTTCGTGGACCTCGCCGAGATCGACCCCGTGTACTTCGACCGGGCCTACTACGTCGCCCCCCCGGCCAGGGCAAGTCTGGGGGCGGACCGAGCGTACGCGCTCCTGCGCGAGGCGATGCGTCGGGCGAACAAGGTCGCTCTCGCCACGTTCGTGCTCCGGGAGAGGCAGTACCTGGTCTCGATCCGGCCACGTGCCGACACCTTGGTCCTCGAGACCCTCCTCTACGCCGACGAGGTGCGGGACCCGGTCCGCGAGATCGACACGTTGCCCGTGGACGCGCAGTGGTCACCCCAGGAGCTGGACACCGCCTTGTTGCTCATCGACTCGATGACGACCGACTGGGACCCCGAGCGCTACCACGACACGTACCGGGAACGGCTCGAAGCCCTCATCGAGCAAAAACGGGCGGGCAAGGTCGTGCCAGCGGCACCCCAGGCGCCCGAGGGTGCGCCGGTGATCGACCTCCTCCAAGCGCTCGAAGCAAGCCTCCGCGCTACCCGGCGCTCGGCGGGTGGCTCGACCGGCAGGCGCGCTGGCGCCAGCGAGCAGACCGCTGCCAGCGAGACTGCTGCCACGCGGGAGTCCG
>JAJYGM010000726.1 GCA_021785095.1 Actinomycetes bacterium | reverse complement strand
GCGTGCTCACGGGAGCCGCCGCAGGATCTCGAACACGCCGGCCGCGAGCAGCGCCGAGGCCGGCACGGTCACCACCCACATCGCGAGGATCTCGAGCACCCCCGACCACCGGACGTGGTGCCGGCGGCCCGTCACCCCCGTTCCCACCATCGCAGAGGTGACCACCGTGGACGTCGAGAGCGGGAGGCCGACGACCCCGGCGAGAAGGATCATCCCCGCCGACGCGCTCTGCGCCGCCAGGTCGTCCACGGCCCCACCCTGTGCGAGCCCCCGGGACACCCTCGCCACCACCCGCCGCCCCCCGAGAACCGTGAAGAGCGCGAGCACGAGCGCCGAGAGGAGCCGCTCCCACGTCGCGATGCCGCCGGCGGAGCTGAGCGATGCCGTGCCCGCGACGGAGACGGCGAGGATGCCCATCGCCTTCTGGCCGTCGTTCGTCCCGTCCGCGAGCGCCACCGCAGCCGACGCCGCCCAGAGCCCGCCGTGGACACCGCCGAGGGCGCGTCGCGGTGCCCGATACGCGAGGCGCCGTGCGAGACGGTCGGCGACGCCGGCGACCGCGCCGGCAACGAAGGGTGCCAGGACGATGCCGGCGAGCACCCCCGTCACCCCAGAAAGCCGGACCCCCGTCACCCCACCCCAGTCGACCGCCTGCGTGCCACCGGCCACGACGCCGGCGCCCGCGAGCCCACCCACCAAGGCGACGCTGGCGCTCACCGGGAAGCCTCGGTGGGTGGTAACCCACGTGAAGACGACCGAGGTGAGGCACGCGGCAGCGAACACCGCGGCGGCGAGGTGCGGCCGGACGTGGACGATGCCCACGATCGTTCGAGCGACGGCCGCTCCGGCAAGGAGCCCACCGACGACGTGCCAGAGGACCGACCAGGCCGCAACTTGGGGGTAGCTTCCCGTTCGGGCCGACACGAGGGCTGCAGTTGCGTTCGGCGCGTCACTCACCCCGAGCAGCGCCGCCAGGCCGATCGCTCCCACGATCGCCAGCCCGCCCGCTACGGTCACCCCCTCCATGGCCCCTCCCGGTCGTCACACGCTAACGTGCTCGAGCGCCATCCGCCCCCGGCTGGCACCCCACCTCGCGCCGCCCGCGAGCAGCTCAGGCCGGCGCCCTGAGGGCAGCGGGCCCTCCCCGACAAGTTCGCCGGGCGGCGTAGGCTCGCGACGGTGACGCGGGAAGGCGACGAACAGGACCTGCTGGTCGTCGTCGAGGGCGACGAGGCCGAGTCGTCGAACTACCTGGACGCCAGCCCCTCCTGGAATCGGAGGGTGCCGCAGTGGGCGGGATCCGAGCCGAGCTGGGGCACCTTCGCGGCTGGGCGCGAGGGGGCCGGGCCGCCCGAGCCCGGCTGGGGTGACATCGCCGCCGATGCGGCGGACCCGGAAGTGCTCGACCGCCGAACCCCCCCACCGGCGAAGCGCGGGGCCCGGCCGCTCGACGCCGCCTCGCGCACCCGTCGTCGGCGTTGGCGGCTCGCTGGCGCGCTCGCGGTCGCCGCCATCGGGCTCGTGGAGGCTGCACTCTGGGTGCGGGCCACCGTCGACGCCTCCGCGGCCCGGCGGCTCGCCAGCTTCGTCGGAACGGCGCAACAGCTCGACCAGAGCCGGCGCGAAGACCTCGTGACGATGGGGACCGTCGGGACCCCGAGCGACCTCCCGGGCATCCGCGCTGCGGCCCCGGCTCTGTACCTGGAGGAGGCGCAGGCGTTCTCGTCCCTCGCGGCTCGGACCCGTGGCGTGACGGTGCTCCTCTCCGGCCGGCTCGTCCGTCTTCGTGCCACGGAGGCGGCGTCTCTCGCAACCATGGCCGCGACGCTCCGCGGGGACGGACACTTCCTCGCCGCTCACCCCCAGGACGTCCAGTTCTCCGGTGACGTGCTCGACGCCTTGGGCAGCTCCGGCGGGCAGGCTTCCGGGCAGCCCGCGATCGGGAGCTCTCCGGTCCTCGCCGGAACGCCGGACCTGCTCCCCGCCCTCGGCCGGCTCGGGGGCCTGGTCCGCGCGGCCGAGCAGGGTCTCTCGACCTCTCCGCCGCGGGGCCCCGCGGTCCACCTGACCGCGGCGAACGCGGAGCTCGACCGGCTGCGCCAGCTGCTCAGCCAACCCAGCCGGGACACCCTGCTACTCGTGGGGCCCGAGGCGGTCACCCAGCTCGACCTCGGCCGGGACGTGTCTGGACCTGCGAACGTGGACTTTCCCGGCGTCACCTTCGACGGCCGTGACGGGATCGGGAGCGTGATCGCTCGCCCGGGCTGGGCCGCAGCGGTCGTCGTCTCCTTCGCCGAGAGCGCCGTGTTCTCGACACCGGCGAACCTCAACGGTCCCGGTCAACTCCTGGCCGTGCGATCGGGCGCCGTCGCACTCGCACCGGCTCGCTCGCCGAACGCCGTGTGGGTGCTCACGCTCGACCAGGCCGAAGAGGTCACCAGGACCGGGAAGGTGCTCGAGGGGCCCGTCACGGTCCCCGACAACCTGGTGCCAACGGGGCTCG
>JAJYGM010000193.1 GCA_021785095.1 Actinomycetes bacterium | reverse complement strand
TGTTCGTGAACACGGACGTGCACGAGAACGAGTACACCGGCACGTCGTAGACGCCGCTGTACAAGAAGGCGCCGAGGAGCGGGACCCCGGGCGTCACGAGCTGCAGGTACGCACCCATGTCGGCGAGCAGCTTCACCCGCACGGCGGTGATCCTTCCCTCTGCATCGGCGGCGAGCTCGATGTCCTGGATCTGGCCACGCCCCTGGATCGTGGCCTGCATGGCCTCGGACCGGGTCTCGATCCAACGGATCGGGCGGCGCATCTTCCTCGCGAGGGCGAGGGCGAGGGCTTCCTCGGCGTAGACGTTGAGCTTGGAGCCGAAGCCACCGCCGACAGCCGGAGCGATCACGCGGATCGCCGTTTCCGGCACGCCGACGGTGAGCGCCAGCATCACCTTCAGGATGTGGGGGATCTGGGTCGCGGAGTAGAGCGTGTACTCGCCGTTGAACGGCTGGGGGATGACGAGGACGCCGCGCGGCTCGATGGCCGAAGGGATGAGCCGCTGCTGGACGTAGTGCCCGTGCACCGTGTGGGCGGCGTCGGCGAAAGCGGCGTCCACGGCCGCCTGGTCGGGCGTCAGCTCCCAGACGTAGCTCGTGTTCGTCCCGAGCTCGTCGTGGATGACGACGCGATCAGAGCGCGCGTCGTCGAGGTCGACGACAGCCGGTAGCGGGTCGTACTCGACGGCGACGGCGTCACCGCCGTCCCGTGCGGCGTACTCCGAGGTTGCCAGCACGACCGCCACGCCGTCGCCGGCATAGCAGACCTTGTCCGTGGCGAGCGGGAGGTGCGCCGGGCTCTTCATGTCGGGAGTCACCGGCCAGGCGCAGGGGAGCGGTCCCGCCCACTCTCCCTCGAGGTCCTTGCCGGTGAAGGCGGCGACGACTCCCGGCACGGACATGGCCGGCGAGACGTCCACGCTCAGGATGCGGGCATGTGCCACCGGGCTCCGCACGATGACGGCGTGGAGGGCGCCCGGCACGTTCAGGTCGGCGACGAACTGTGCCTCGCCCGTCAGCAGTGCCGGGTCCTCCTTGCGGAGCAGCCGCTGCCCGAGCACACCGCCCGGCGCTGCCTGTGTGGCGGTCATCGGCCGGCCCCGGCTGCGGCGAGGACGGCCTTCACGATGTTGTGGTAGCCCGTGCACCGACAGAGGTTGCCTTCGAGTCCCTCGCGCACCTCCGCTTCGGTGGGCGATGGGTTCTCCGCCAGGAGCGACGTGGCGGCCATCACCATCCCCGGAGTGCAGTAGCCGCATTGCAGGCCGTGGTGCTGGCGAAACGCCTCCTGCATCGGATGCAGCTCTCCCCCGCTGGCGAGCCCTTCGATCGTCGTGATCTCAGCTCCGTCGGCCTGGACGGCGAGCATCGTGCAGGACTTCACCGACTCGCCGTCGACGTGCACGGTGCACGCGCCGCACGAGCTCGTGTCGCAGCCGATGTTCGTCCCGGTGAGCCCGACCACGTCCCGGAGGTAATGGACCAGCAGCAGCCTCGGTTCGACCTCGTCGGTCCGGGCTGCACCGTTGACTGCCACTGACACCTTCATGGGTGCCTCCCTCTTAGGCGGACGGGTGTTGACAGGTGCTGAGGGCTTACGTATAGCACCGGCGCTCGCCCCAGACCAGGTCGACTCCTACGATCGGTCCCGGTGACGACTGACATCCCCGCCCGAGCGCCGCAATCCGGGACCACGGTCCGGGAGCTGACGGACATCGCCGATCTGGAAGAGGTCTCCGAGCTCTTCCGAGCGCTGTGGCGCGAGCCGGGCGGCGCCACGCCGATGTCTGCGCACGTCCTGCGAGCCCTGCGTCTGTCGGGGAACTACGTGGCCGGCGCGTTCGACCCGTCCGGTCGTCTCGTCGGCGCCTCGGCCGGCTGGGCCGCCCCGCCCGCCCGGGGGGAGCTGCACTCGCACGTCACGGGTGTCGTGGCCGGCCTGCAGGGACGCGGCATCGGTCGGGCGCTGAAGCTCCACCAACGGGACTGGGCCCGTGCGCACGGGTTCTCGAGTATCACCTGGACCTTCGACCCGCTCGTCCGCCGGAATGCCACCTTCAACCTCCGTGTCCTCGGCGCTCGTGCCGAGGCGTACCTCGAGAACCTCTACGGGGCGATGGAGGACGAGCTGAACGCCGGCGGCGAGAGCGACCGGCTGCTCGTGCGATGGGAGCTCGGCGGCGACGCAGGCGGCGCCGCCGTAGATGAGACGGCCTCACCAGGGCGGCGGCTCGTCGCGACACCGGAGGACATCGAGGTTCTCCGCCGCTCGGATCCGGGCGAGGCGCTCGGCTGGCGGTCACGTCTGCGCCGGGAGCTCGAGCCGTTGCTGTCCTCGGGCGGTCGCATACTGGGGTTCACGCACGGCGGCGACTACGTCGTGGAGGAGGCCGGATGAGGATCGAGCGCGTCGAGCTCCTGCTCGTGGAATTGCCCCTCGTGCGGGCCTTCCGCACGTCCTTCGGCACCGAGACGACGCGGGCGGCCATCCTCGTGCACGTCGAGACGCCGGAGGCCGAGGGATGGGGCGAGTGCGTCGCGAGCCGTGAACCCCTCTACTCGTCCGAGTTCAACGACGCCGCCTGGTCGGTGCTGTCGGAGTTCCTCGTGCCGGCCCTGCTCGCCGCAGGACCCGATGTGGCAGCCGAGGACGTCGCAGAGGTCCTCGCGCCATTCAAGGGCCACCGGATGGCGAAGGCCGCGCTCGAGCTCGCCGTGCTCGACGCAAAGCTGCGGTCCACCGGCCAGTCGCTTCAGGAGTACCTCGGTGGGAGCGGGGACCGGGTCACGCCGGGCGTCTCGGTCGGCATCACCGACACGATCGACGAGCTCCTCGCCATCGTGGCCGCTCACCGCGACGAGGGGTACCGGCGGGTGAAGCTGAAGATCGAGCCCGGATTCGACCTCGAGCCCGTGCGGCGGGTGCGGAGCCTGCTCGGCCCGGACTTCCCGCTGCAGGTCGACGCGAACACGGCCTACTCACGGGCGGACATCGACCACCTCGCACAGCTCGACGAGCTCGGTCTGCTCCTCGTCGAGCAGCCCCTCGCCGAGGAGGACCTTCTCGGCCACGCGGAGCTGGCGCGCCGCATGAGCACGCCCGTCTGCCTCGACGAGTCCATCGTCTCGGCTCGGACCGCAGAAGACGCCATCGAGATCGGAGCGTGCAGCGTGGTCAACATCAAGGCCGGTCGCGTCGGCGGCTACCTCGAGGCGCGCCGCGTCCACGACGTGTGCCGCGCCCGGAACGTCCCGGTCTGGTGCGGCGGGATGCTCGAGACCGGGATCGGCAGAGCAGCCAACCTGGCCCTCGCTACGCTGCCTGGATTCCTCCTGCCCGGTGACATCTCGGCAACCGACCGGTACTACCGCGAGGACGTCACGGCGCCGTTCGCTCTCGAGGCCGGCTCCATCGCCGTGCCCCACCGGCCCGGTCTCGGCGTCGAGGTCGACCGGAAGGTCGTCGACCGGCTCGCCGTGCGCCGAGCGGAGACGAGCCGAGCGTCCTGACCCGCTCTCCCGGCGACAATCCGACTTTCCCGACGCCTCGCTAGCTTGGAACGATGGATGAAGTGACGTGGCTCGACGCCACCGCTCAGGCCGACCTCGTCCGGCGTGGGTCCGTCTCGCCCCGCGAGCTGGCAGAGGCAGCCATCGCTCGGATCGAGAAGCTGGACCCCGAGATCAACGCCGTCATCCACCAGCGCTTCGACCAGGCTCTCGACGAGGTCGAGGGCGGGTTGCCGGACGGGCCGTTGCAGGGGGTGCCGTTTCTCGTGAAGGACCTCTTCGCCGACACGGCCGGGGATCCCGCGCACCATGGCAACCGCGCTCTCAAGCAGGCGGGCTTCCGCGCCCGCGCCGACTCGTGGCTCACAGCGCGCTACCGCCAGGCGGGGCTGTGCCTCCTCGGGCGGACGAGCACGCCGGAGCTCGGGCTCGTGCCGGTGACAGAACCCGAGGCATACGGACCGGCCCGGAACCCCTGGGACCTCGCGCGATCCCCCGGCGGGTCGAGCGGAGGCAGCGGAGCCGCCGTCGCCGCGGGGATGGTCGCTCTCGCACACGGGAGCGACGGCGGCGGCTCCATCCGGATCCCGGCCAGCATGTGCGGGCTCGTCGGCCTCAAGGTCTCACGCGGCCGGATCACGGCCGGTCCGGACCGGGACGAGAGCGGGCTCTCGGTCCAGCACGTCCTCACGCGCTCGGTGCGGGACACGGCCGCAGTCCTCGACGTCACGGCCGGCCCCGGCCCGGGCGACATGGCGATAGCGCCGCCGTCACGGCGGCCCTACGTAGAGGAGCTCACCGCCCGCCCGAGGGGGCTCAGCGTCGGAGTGCTCGCGAACACGCCGAACGGCACGCTGCACCCCCACTGCGAGGCGGCGGTGCGCTCCGCCGCCACCCTGCTCGAGTCGCTCGGGCATCACGTCGTCGAAGACCATCCGGACGTGCTCGACGACCCGGAGAACGGCCGGCGCTTCCTCGCCCGCTGGGCCGTCAACACCCGGCTGAGCCTCCTCGGGCTCGGGGAGATGCTCGGAAGGGAGGTGGGTCCCGAGGACGTCGAAGCCCTGACGTGGGCGATGGCTTCGGCGGCCGACGGTCTGACCGCCATCGACCTCGCCCGCGCCAATGCGGCGAGCGTCCGCTTCACACGCCGCCTCGGTCTGTGGTGGCAGGATCACGACCTCCTGCTCACCCCGACCCTCGGTGAGCCGCCGCCTCTCGTCGGCGAGCTCATGCCGGCACCAGACGCGCCGCCGCTGTCGACTCAGCCGCGCATCGGCTCGGTGGTCCCGTTCACGACGCACTTCAACGTGAGCGGTCAACCGGCGATCTCGCTCCCGCTCCACATGAGCCCGGACGGGCTGCCGATCGGCATCCAGCTGGTCGCCGCCTATGGGCGAGAAGACCTACTGGTCCAAGTGGCGGCGCAGCTCGAAGAGGCGGCCCCGTGGGCCGAGCGGCACCCGAGCATTTCAGGATAACCTGATAGAAAATATCAGGGTATCCTGATATTCCCTGGTCAGAGACGCCCGGACCCTACTATCAGGCCGGGAGCCCCCGATACGCCACGAGGTGCCATGCAGGTCCGGATCAGTCGGTGCTCGAGGGCAGCGAGTGTCGTCGCTGCCTCGCTCCTCGGCGCCACCATGCTCAGCGGTTGCGCCGCTCTCGCCCTCCGGCCCGGCGGCAGCGACCTCGTCCTCTACAACGGCCAGCACACCGAGACCACGGACGCTCTCGTGGCGGCGTTCGAACGCGCGACCGGGATACAGGTCTCGATCCGCAGCAACGACGAGGACGTCCTCGCCGAGCAGATCGTGAACGAGTCGAGTGGCGCGCAGCCCGATCTCGTGTACACCGAGAACACCCCGGTTCTCGAGTTCCTCGAGCACCGTCACCTGCTGGCCGGGGTGAACCCGACGACGCTGCACGAGATCCCCTCGCGCTACGACTCACCCGGCGGCTACTGGCTCGGCGTGTCCGCCCGCGTGAGCGTGCTCGTCTTCAACACCGGCCTCGTCGAGCGGAGCGAGCTCCCGCGCTCGATCCTCGACCTCGCGTCACCGGCGTGGCGCGGCAAGCTCGCCATCGCCCCGCAAGAGACGGATTTCCAGCCGATCGTCACCGCCGTCGAACACGCCTACGGCAAGAAGGCCGCCCTCCGCTGGCTCGAGGGCATCCGCTCGAACAGCCAAGCTCACGAGTACCAGGACAACGAAGCGCTCACAGCTGCCGTGAACTCCGGACAGGCGGCGATCGGGATCATCAACCACTACTACTGGTACCGGCTGAGGTCGGAGATCGGTGCAGGTTCCATGCACTCGGCGATAGCCGACTTCGCACCGGGAGACCCGGGTTACGTCGTAGACGTCTCCGGAGCGGCCATCCTCCGCTCCACGCACGACATGCGGGACGCTCAGCGGTTCCTCGCCTTCCTCGCGAGCCCGGAGGGACAGCACATCATCGCCCTGAGCGACAGCTTCGAGTATCCCCTCCGACCCGGAATTCGAGCTGCACGGGCGCTTCCACCGTTCGCCGGTCTCCGGCCGTACCCGATCACGCTCGCGCAGCTCGGGGATGGCGGAGAAGCCGTCTTTCTCATGCGCCGGGCGGGGATGCTCCCATGACGACAGCCGCCGTCGCCGTCGGTCCAGGTCCGGCGCAGCCGAACGCGGCGGGCGGCACTGCACGGGCGGATCGGCGAGCGCGGCGCCGGATCCCCTGGGGGCTCGGGACGACGAGCGTGCTCATCGTCGGCGGGTTGATGCTGCCGCTGGCATTCCTCGTGCTCCAGGCTGTGCAGGTCGGCTGGAGTGCGGTGTGGCATCTCCTCGACTCCTCCCTCGTGTTGAACCTGCTCTGGAACACGGTCCGGCTGTCCGTGGCCGTGACTGTCCTCGCCGCAGTTGTCGGAACAGGCGCCGCCTGGCTCACCGAGCGCACGGATCTGCCGTGGCGCCGGGCGTGGGCAGTGCTGGTCGTTCTCCCCCTCGTGATCCCTGACTTCGTGATCGCCTGGACGTGGTCCTCGGTCTTTCCGGCGATCCACGGATACGCCGGCGCCGTTCTCGTGATGACGCTCGGCCTGTACCCGCTCGTGTACCTGCCGATGGCCTCGGCCTTCCGGAGCGCAGATCCCGGTCAGGAAGAAGCCGCCCGCAGCCTCGGGCTGTCGCGCACGCGTGTCTTCCTCAGGGTCGACCTCCGCCAGGCGAGGACAACTCTCCTCGGCAGTTCGCTGCTCGTCTGCCTCGCCCTCCTCGCCGAGTACGGCGCATTCGAGAACCTGCGGTTCCAGACGTTCACGACGGCGATCTTCACCGAGCTCGACGTGAGCTTCTCGACAGCGGCTGCATGCGCTCTCTCCCTCGTGCTCGTAGTCCTGTCGGTCCTCGTCCTGCTCGGCGAGGCACGCTTCAGGGAACGGGGCACGCTCCAACGCACGGGTGCCCGGGCCGCTCTGGCCGCTCGGCGCCACCGCCTCGGGCGTGCTCTGCCGGCGGCGCTCGGGTCGATGGTTGCACTCACCGGGCTCGCGCTGGCGTTCCCGCTGGGCGTCGTGAGCTACTGGATCGCGCGCGGCGGCTCGTCGTCGCTCCCCGCCACCGTCTCGCTTGCCGCCGCGGCGGGCTACAGCGTCCTCTACAGCGCCCTCGGAGCGCTGATCGCGACCGTCCTCGCACTCCCGGTCACGCTCCTCGCCGCCAGGCGCCCTTCTCGCTTCACAGCCGGGCTCGAGAGGAGCACCTTCGTCGTCCAGGCGCTTCCGGGTCTCGTCATCGCGCTCTCACTCGTGTACGTGACGTCGCGCTACCTGCCCGCCGTGTACGAGAGCCCGGAGCTGCTGATCGTCGCCTACTCGATGATCTTCTTCCCGCTCGCGATCGTCGCGGTGCGCTCGTCGGTGGTGCGCGCACCAGAGCGCCTCGAGGAGATCGGGCGCTCGCTCGGGAGCGGTCCCCTCGGCGTCCGCCTACGCGTCACCCTTCCTCTTGTCGCGCCCGGGTTGGCAGCCGCGTTCTGCCTCGTGTTCCTCTCCGCCGTCACCGAGCTGACCGCGACGCTGCTCCTCGTGCCGAACAACGTCGAGACACTTGCGACGCAGTTCTGGGCCTACACCCAGAACGTGTCCTACGGCGCCGCCGCCCCGTACGCCGCCGCCATGATCGCGATCTCGATCGTGCCCGGATACCTGCTCGGCCGCTGGTTCGATCGCAGGACGACCCAGGCATGACCGGCATCGGCCTCACCGGTGTGACGAAGTCGTTCGGATCGGCTCCCGTCCTCGACGAGCTCGACCTCGACGTCCCCGACAGCTCCGTCGTTGCCGTGCTCGGGCAGTCCGGGAGCGGGAAGACGACGTTGTTGCGGTTGGTGGCGGGTTTCGAGCGGCCGGACGGCGGCACGATCACGCTCGGCGACGATGCCGTCGACGCACAGCATCGCTACGTGCCCCCCGAACGCCGGGGCATCGGTTACGTCCCGCAGGAAGGGGCTCTCTTCCCACACCTCGACGTCGCACGGAACATCGCCTTCGGGCTCGGTCGCTCGCCCTCCCGGAGGACTCGGGTGGAGGAGCTGCTCGACCTCGTCGGCATGCGCGGGCTCGGCCCCCGCTACCCCCACGAGCTGTCGGGTGGCCAGCAGCAGCGAGTCGCTCTCGCCCGGGCGATCGCCCGGCGTCCGAAGGTGGTGCTCCTCGACGAGCCGTTCTCGGCGCTCGACGCCTCGCTGCGGGCCTCGCTTCGCGCCGACATCATCGAGATCCTGCGCTCAGCCGGGATCACGACCGTCCTCGTCACGCACGATCAGGAGGAGGCTCTCTCCTCGGCCGACTTGGTCGGGGTCATCGCCGGAGGCCGGATCCGCCAGCTCGCCACGCCGGCCGAGCTGTACGCGGCGCCGGCCGATGCGGCTCTTGCTCGATTCCTCGGCGAGGCGAACCTCGTTCCCGGCACGGCCCGCTCCGGGCGGGTGTCGACCCGTTTCGGCACGATGGTGCTCTCGGGCGTGGCCGTGGCGCAGGAAGGCCCGGTGCTCGTGCTCATCCGACCCGAGCAGATGCAGATCGCTCGGGCAGGGGCCAGACCCGCGGTGGTCGCCGGCAGCCCCGTGACCGGGCGAGTCCTGCATCGCGAGTACTACGGCCATGACAGCGTCGTCCTCGTCCAGGTGGCAGGCCTGCCCGAGCCAGTTCGGGTCCGATGCAGCGGCAGCGTCGAGTTCTCGCCCGGCCTGCTCGTCGACCTGCGCGCCTCCGGCACGACCGTCGCGTGGCCCTCCTGAGGGCGCTGCTCAGGGGCGCCGATAGCCGACGAGCGTGTTCCGGGCCAACTGCCAGATGTCGTCGACCACTGGGTGCCACGAGCCGCTCGGGCGGGCGGGAGCGATCCGCACGAGCGCGTTGTAGCTGACGATGGCGATCGCGAAGTGCATCACCACGAGCACGGCCACGGCTCGAGGCGGCTCTCCCTGCAGGAGGATCCACAGGTCGGGAAGCAGGAGCACGATCGTGACGAGGATCGCGAGGCGGAGGAACAGCCATCGCGACCGCGACGAGATCGATGTCACGACCGGCCATCCGACGCAGGCGATGACGACCCCGACGACCGTGAGCCCGGCGTAGTCGAAGAAACGGAAGTGCTGGAAACTCCTCGTCGCCGGAAACAGCTGGATGCCGATCTTCACGAGCAGCATGTCGACGGCGATCGATCCCACGACCGCGACGACCGACGCCACGACCAATCGGGCGAGCGGCGGCAACGGCCTGCTGCCGGGAAAGTCGACGCGGACCGATGCGAGGAGCCTCTCGAGCGCGCTCGCCGGGGCGCTCGGCCTCCGGTGCAGTGGCACGGGCCGGGGCACGCGCGGCGGCTCTGTGGGAGGGGTCAGGCGCTCCATCGTTCTTGCGGGCTCAGCCGGTCGCAGGATGTGTCGGGTACGTTCCGTTCGGTGCTAGAAGGTCAAATCCGTCGGGTTTGTTGAGCAGCCCCGGAGCCGTGCCGGCGACACCCGTCTTGCCGTACTGCCACACGATTGCGCCCGTGGCCGGATCGATCGCGACGATGCGGTCGCCGTAGTCGTCGTTGGCCATGAGGACACCCGAGGGCAGCCGCTCCACGAGCGACGGCTGGTTCAACCGGCCGACGCCGGAGGTCGGGGCGTAGCGGTAGAGGATCTTGCCGGCCTGGTTGAACTCGAGGAAGGCGCCGGGGTTCTCGTAGTTCGCGACGAGGTACCTGTCGGGGCCGATCTGCTGTGCGTCCGAGGGGTAGCCGATGGGCAGGTGGACCGACCAGACGAGCTTTCCACTCGTGGTGATCTCGTCGACCCACGAGCCGTTGATCTCCGAGATGAGAAGGTTGCCGTTCGCGAGCGGGGTGTCCCCGTTGGGAGAGCCGAGGAGCGACGGCGGGTTGTGCGTGCAGTCGCCCGGGGTTCCGATCTGGCGGAGGGTGCGCTTCGACGGGCTGAGTATGAGGACGCGGCAGTTCATCGGGTCCGCCACGGTCACGTCACCGTTCTTCAGCATGTAGGCGTCGTCCGGGTTGTTGAGATACCCGGGTGCGGAGCCGGGCTGGCGAGGATGCCCGTACTGCCAGAGGAGCTTCCCGGACGGATACGCGATCTCGACGATCGTCTCGTTCGCCTCCTGGTTCGAGATGATCGCCGTCCCGTGGCGGATGAAGAACGCGTCGTCGGGGAAGTAGAAACCGCCGGGTGGCGGGGGCTTGCCCGGACCCGGGTACCGCCAGATGATCCGGCCGGTGTCGTTGAGCACGAGCATGCGGTTGTTCCCCCGGTCGGCGATGAGGAGGGTGTCGCCGTAGTAGGGCGATCCCGCCCCTGGTTGGCCGGCGATCCCGAAGGCCGGGTTCGGTTCGAACATCTGGACGGCCGTCGTCTGCGAGCTCGGCCCCGTCTCGCCGCCGACGAGCCACGCCCGCTGGCCGAGCACGGCTATCCCGGCATGGGACACCGGCGTGTACAGACGTCCGGCGACAAGGGCCTTCCGGGTCCGGACCGACCACTCGTAGATGGTCCCGACCACGCGGGGCACCGTGTTCGGGCTCGCGCTCGGCGGCACGGTCTCGCCGCCGGCGAGATAGAGGTGGGCGCCGAGGGCGGCCGCTGCGCCCCCTGCGAGCGGCATCGGCAGGCTGCCCGCGATCGACGCGCTGTGAGTCGAGGGGTCCACCACTTGGACTGTCGAGATGGGCGCCCCGGCACGGCTGCCCGAGGTGGCGTCGCCCCCGAAGACGTAGATCCTGCCGTCGAGCGCCGCCACGGCGGCGTAGCGCACCGGAACCGGGAGGTTCGCGACGGCGTGGTATGTGCGGCCGTCGGTCGTGGAGAGAACGGCAGCGTCGCCCGACGAGCCGCTGTAACCGCCGATCACATACGCGGTCGAGCCGATGGCGACAGCTGAGTCGTCAGCCCGCGCCTGTGGGAGAGGCGAGAGGCGCGCAGCGGTCGCCGAACCACCTCCGCCGGTACCTCCCCCGCCTGCGCCGGCAGATGGAGCGCCCGTTCGGGGGCCGAGCCCGGACAGCTGCTGGACGACTGAGTCCGGCGTCGCCGAGCCTCCGCCGAACACGAGTCCCTTCCCGCCGAGCACGACTCCCGCCGCGTCGTGGACGGGTGCCGCGAGGTTCCCGATCTGGGTCGCGGCCCCGGTGAGCGGATCGACCTCGTAGACGCCTTGGGTCGTGGAGCTGCCCTGCAGCCCACCTACGACCACGAGCGACCGGCCGTTCGCCGCCGGGAGGACCACCTCCCGGCTGAGGGGGCCGTTGAGCACCCAGGACTCCTGGCCGGCCTCCACGGCCGGCATGGAGCTCGCACGCTCGCGGAGCGACGACTTCAGGCCGGCTGCGCTGCGCGACGACTTCGAGGTCGGGCTGCCGCCCGAGGAAAGCTGCGACACCGACAGCCCGATGACGATCCCGATGACGGCAACCAGGGCTGCAAGCCGTGTCAGACCGCGCCGTCGAGCCGCCCTGGCACGGGCGCGGGCCCTCTCACGCCGTCGTATCGCATCGATCTGGCGGTGGTGGACCTCGGAGGAGGGCATTGGAACCGTCTACCCGATCCGACCGGTCGAGAGCCAGACCGCCTGCTCGACGACGGCGCCGGGCATCATCCGGCGACCCGCCGCGGCAGGAGGGCTGCCGAATTCGGCGAGAATGGCTGCGTGACGTGGACGGCCCCGATCTACCGAGCCTACGAGCGCCGACTGGCTCACTCGCTGCCGGCGGATCGCCTCCCGGCTCACGTCGGCGTGATCCTCGACGGGCACCGCCGGTTCGCTCGCGCCGAGGGTCTCGCCGACTACAGCGCCAGCTACCGCACCGGCATGACGAAGCTGCGCGAGCTCCTCACCTGGAGCGCGCAGCTCGGACTCCCGGCGGTGACTGCGTGGGTCTTGTCGACCGACAACCTCCGGCGTCCGACCGACGAGCTCGAGCCGTACTACGACGTGCTCATCGACCTGCTCGAGGACCTCCCGGTGCTCGCTCACTCCCTCGGGTGCTCGGTCCGCGTGATCGGCAGCCTCGAGCTGCTGCCGCCGCGGCTGGCAGAAGCGGTCGCCTATGCGGAGCGCGAGTCCAAGGGCGCACCCGAACGATGGCACTTCGCGCTCGCGCTCGGCTACGGGGGGCGCGAGGAGATCGTCGATGCCTGCAAGTCGCTCGTCACCGATCTCGTCGACTCCGGAGTCGATCGGCACGACCTCCCTGCGAGCATCGACGCGACGGCTCTCTCGGCCCACATGTACACGCCCGACCTCCCCGATCCAGATCTCCTGATCAGGACGAGCGGCGAGGCGCG
>JAJYGM010000713.1 GCA_021785095.1 Actinomycetes bacterium | reverse complement strand
GACGCTGAACCGGCGCTACGGCGTGCGTGCGCTCGACGTGGCCAAGCGGCTGCTCGAAGAAGGGTTCCACGCGCCGACCGTCTACTTCCCCCTCGTGGTGGACGAGGCGCTCATGGTGGAGCCGACCGAGACCGAGAGCCTCCAGACGCTCGAAGCGCTCGCCGACGCCTTGGAGCGGATCGCCGCCGAAGCCAGAGACCCCGCGGGTGCCGAGGCCGCGCACGCCGCGCCCCGTACGACGCCGGTGGGCCGGCTCGACGAGGCGCGCGCGGCGCGCAGGCTCGTGCCCACGTTCGACGCGCGTTCGGACGTGAAGGAGTAGCCGCCGCCGCCCAGGTGCTCGAGGTGACGGGCCTCATCGCTCTCGGGAACGACCTTCGCCTCTCGGCGGACGCGCCAGCGCTGTTTTCGTCCTCGCGGTGCTCTTCGAGGTGTCGGTGATCTCGAAGCTCGAGGGGAACCTCGGATCTGCGAGGAGCGAGCTCGAGAAGGGACTGAAGGAGTCTCACGCGGCGAAGGAGCCTGGCAACGACTGGGACCGGTGAGCCGGTGAGCCGGTGAGGTAAGGTATCGCCCGCCAGATGAGTCCCTGGCGGGCCGATCAGCGATCGTCCCGAACGGCGTGCACGGGCTGTGCGTGCGCGCTAATGGCCTCTACGCAACGCCGGATTGTGTGGAGGAGCGTGTGATCATCGGGCTAGCCGTCGTCGTGCCGAAAGCCGTACAGGCACTGCAGGTGCTGACGATCCTCGTCGGTGCCCCGCTCGTGAGCGGGGTGATCTCGCATGCAGAGGCTCGTCTCCAGGGGCGCCGCGGCCCTCGGATCCTCCAGCCCTACTACGACATCGCGAAGCTCTTCCGCAAGGAGACGCTCGTCACCGACGAGTCGAGCTGGGTCTTCCTGGCAGCGCCGATCGTCGCCTTCAGCTGCTACCTGATCGTGCCGCTGCTCATCCCGGTCCTCACGACGTACCCGCTGCCGCTCGGCTACATGGGCGACATCCTCGGCGGGGGCTTCGTGCTCGCGCTCGGCGGGTTCTGCGTGGCGCTCGCGGCCGCAGAGTCCGGGGCACCGTACGCACAGCTCGGCAGCAGCCGGGCGATGACGTTCGGCGCGCTGGTCGAGCCGACGATCCTCTTCGTGGTCTTCGTGGTCGGCCTGATCACCAGCACCGATCTTCCCTACGCGCTCGCCGGAGCGGTCCGCTCGTCCTCTGAGATCGTGCGGCCCGGCCACGTGCTGGCGGCGGTCGCCTTCTTCCTCGTGGTGCTCGTGGACACCGGTCGGATCCCCGTGGAGACCCATACCGGGACGCTCGAGCTCGGGATGATCGACGAGGCGCGGACGCTCGAGCACTCGGGGCCCGCCCTCGCGCTCTTGAAGTGGGGGTCGGCGATGAAGCAGCTGGTCCTCTACACCATCCTCATCAACGTGTTCGTCGCGCCCTTCGGCCTGTCCTCGAACGGCGCGCCGGGGTCGGTGGTCGCAGCGGTCGCCGCGCTCTTGGGCAAGGCCATAGTGCTCGGGCTGGTCTTCGCGGTGATCGACAACCTCTTCTCCAAGCTGCGGCTGTTCAAGATCCCCGAGTTCCTGGCGGCTGCCTTCGGCATCGCGGTGCTCGCCGTGGTCGTCTTCTACGTGAGTCCCGCGTGACGCCCGCACACGTCCCCTCCACCACCGCGGGCGTCGAGGACGTGGTCGCGGTGCTCGTCTTGCTCACGGAGTTCGCGATGCTCCGGGGTCCGCTCCTGCGCTCTCAGGTTCGCCTGTACGCCTTCCAGTCGCTCGCGGTGAGCGTCCTCGCGGTCGTCGTCGCAGCGACCAGGCACGTGCCCGACATCTACGCGCTGGCTGGGCTCTCCTTCGCCTTGAAGGTGGTGATCGTTCCGGCGGTCATGATGCGGCTGCTCCGAGACGTCGACGTGGACCTCGCCGGCAGCCCGAAGCTGGGCGTGGCCAGCTCCATGCTGGTGGCGCTCGCGGTGGCAGTCTTCGGCTTCTTCGCCGTCGGGTCCCTCCATGTCCACTCCTCCCTCCTCCCGGCGACGACGCTGGCCGTGGCGCTCGCGGTGGTGCTGGTCGCCTTCGTTCTGGTCGTGCTGCGCGCCGACGTGGTCTCTCAGGCGATGGGGTTCTTCTCGCTCGAGAACGGCGTGTCGATCGCGGGCCTTGTGATCGCCGCGGGGCTGCCGCTCGCCGTAGAGATGACGTTCCTCTTCGACCTGCTCGTCGCGGTGGTGGCCTTCGGGATCATCATCCGCGTCCATCACGGCCGGTCGAGAACCCTGTCCACCGACGAGCTCGACAGGCTGCGGGGGTAGGCGGGGAGATGGGTGCAATCCTGATCGCGCTGCTCGCCTTCCCGATCATCGTGGGGGTGGTCTCGTTCCTGGTGCCGGTCCGGGTCGCCAAGGTGCTCACGCCCCTGTCGGGCGCCGCTGCGTTCGCCCTCTCCATCGCCCTCGTGCCGGCGGTCCTCGCGCACGGCGAGATCACCGCAGGAA
>JAJYGM010000108.1 GCA_021785095.1 Actinomycetes bacterium | reverse complement strand
GTCCTCCCTTGTCAGCATACCAAAGAGTTGGTATTCTCACCATAATCACTTCGCAATGAAGAGCGCTTGGATATACGTCACATTGCGCCATCGCAATACTGAATAGTACGTGCGAATCTGTAGGTGGGGGCGGTGAGGCGGACCGGTATCGTTGCCACGATGCTCACCTCGGAGAATTCACGACGGAGCGCGTCCTCGCCATCTGCCGTCGGCGGTCGGAGCGCCCGCCCGCGCCCAGCCAAGGCAACGACAGCGCCGTCGCGCCAGCTCGCCGGCGCCGCGACCAACAAGGCGGTCACGAAGGAAAGCGGTCGATCGCGTGCGGCGCGACCTCGGCGTCAACAGGTCGAGCTCTCGACTCGCGAGCGCATCGTGATTGCGGCCGCTGAGGCCTTCGCGGCGCGGGGCTACTACGGGGTGAATCTCGCCGAGGTGGTGGAGGAGCTGGGCTTCACCAAGGGCGCCTTCTACTTCTACTTCGACGGCAAGGACGCCCTGGTGTCCGAGATTGTCAATCGTCACTTCGCCGCCTGGGAACAGACGCTGCCAGCCATGTTGAACAGCGCCGACGACCGCGTCGATGCGATCGTCGAGGCCAGTCATCGGGTCGCGGAGTCCTATCGCAGCAACCCGATCGCCCGAGCCGGCACCCGCCTTTCTGCTGAGCGCAATCTCGTGGGCGTCGAGCTCCCCGAGCCCTTCGTCGACTGGATCGACAAGATCAGCCGCCTGCTCCAGGAGGCGAAGCGTCTCAAGCAGGTACGGCCTGACCTTGCGGTGCGTCCGTGCGCGCAGATGATCGTGGGTGCGTTCTACGGGATCCAGGGCGTTTCGGATTACCTGAGCGATCGCCGCGATCTCCATGCGCAGCTCGATCAGTTCTGGGGGCTCGTGCTCCCCCCGTTGCGGGGCTGATAGGACAGCTCAATGCCGCCTTCGATGCAGGGCGGCGCGCGCCGCGTTGGCGCCGGGAGCGCCGTGCACACCGCCGCCAGGGTGGGCGGAGGACGAGGCGAGATAGAGGTTGCCGATTGGGGTTGCCGGGCGCCCAAGGCCAGGCAGGGGTCGCAAGACCAGCTGCTGGTGCAGCTGTGCCGTGCCCCCGTTGATTGCCCCGCCGACGAGGCTGGGATTCAGCTCCTCGAGCTCTTTCGGCCCGAGGACGTGCCGGCCGACGATTCGCGATCGGAACCCCGGCGCGTAGCGCTCGATCCGCTCCTCGACGCGCTCTGCGAAGGGCTCGAGCCAGCCCGCCGTGACGTCGATTACTCCAGCGGCGTCCCGAACCAGCCGGCGGGGCACGCGGGTGTACGCCCACGCAGTGTCATGGCCGGCCGGCGCCCGGGTCGGGTCCGCCACGGCCTGCTGTCCGAAGACCAAAAAGGGACGGTCGGGCAGCTGCGCGGTGGCCAGCTGTGCGCTGTATCGGGTGAGGTCGTCGAGGTCGTCGGCAACATGGACGGTCCCGGCTTGCCTGGCCTCGGCCGCCTCCCAGGGAACGGGACCGTCGAGTGCCCAGTCGACTTTCACGGTTCCGTGATCCCACTGGAAGTTCCGAAGATCGCGACTGAGCCCCGGCGGCAGGTCGGCCGCATCGAGAAGCGCGCCGTAGAGGATCGGCGCGGCGACCGCGGCCAGCACCGTGCGCCGGGCCCGGAGCTCGGTGCCGTCCTGCAGGCGCACGCCCACCGCGCGCCCGGACCGCACAATTACCTGCTTGGCCGCGCTTGCGCACTGCACCACAGCGCCACGGGCTTCGAGGCGCCGGACGAGGGCATCGGTGAGCGCAGCTGCCCCGCCCTCGGGGACAGGGAACCCGTGGGTCTGGCCGAGGCACGCGAGCAGCCAGCCGTATGCGGCGCTCAGGGTCGACTCAGGTGCGAGATCGCTGTGGAGAGCGAGACCGGCGAGAACTAGCGCGGCACCTTCACCTGCGAAGCGCTCGGTGGCCATCTGCCGGACTGGCAACAGCGCTTGGCGAACGAGGCGGAGTGCCTGGTCGAAGCCGACTCGGCCGAGAAGGCGGGCAACCGGCGCGAGCGGCGGGAATGGCCGGAAAATCGCGCCAAGCGCGAGGTCAGCGACCTCGCGCCACTCGCTGATCATCGCCTGCCATGCCTCGCCGTCGCCGGTATGGAACCAGTCGAGCGAGGCACAGGTGGTGGCGAGGTCCATCGAAAGCACCGCGCAGCGCCCCCCTGGTCGGGGATGGGCGAGTACCAGTGGGGCACGCCGCCAGACGAGGCCGTAGCGCTCCAGTTCGAGCGCCCGCATGACTGGCGAGGCGACGGCCAAGGGGTAGAACGCGCTGAAGACGTCGTGGCGATAGCCCGGAATGGTGAGCGCCGCGCTGCGCACCGCCCCTCCGGGCTGTGGCTGTGCCTCGACGACGAGGACCGACCATCCCGCGTCGGCGAGCACATTGGCCGCGACGAGGCCGTTATGACCAGCGCCGATCACGATCGCGTCAGTCATCGCCACCGGCCTGCGGATTCATGCGCGGATC
>JAJYGM010000796.1:473-2508 GCA_021785095.1 Actinomycetes bacterium | reverse complement strand
TGGGGATCTCGAGCTCGGCGATCTCGGACTCGGCGATGCTCTCGAGCACCATGCGCAGCGCCCGCAGCGAGTTGCCGTGGGCGACCACCAAGACGGCGCCGCCCTTCACGCCCTCGGCGCGCAGGTCGTCGGCGATCACGTCGCGCAGGTAGGGGGTGGCGCGCGCGACGACGTCCTTCAGGCACTCGGTGAGCGGGATCATCTCGGCGGGCACGTCGCGGTAGCGGGGGTCGTGGACGACCGAGCGGGGGTCGTCGGGCGAGAGCGTGGGGGGCGGCACGTCGTAGGAGCGGCGACACGCCCGCACCTGGTCGAGGCCGTAGCGCTCGGCGGTCGAGCGCTTGTCCTCGCCGGTCAGCGCCCCGTAGTGACGCTCGTTGAGCCGCCAGCTGCGCCGCACCGCGACCCAGGACCGTCCGGCCTCGTGCAGGGCGATCTCGGCGGTGCGGATCGCCCGGGTGAGGACCGAGGTGTGCACGATGCGCAGGTCCAGCCCGGCCTCACCGAGGAGCCGGCCGGCGGCCGCCGCCTCGGCCTCGCCCTCGGGGGAGAGGTCGACGTCCTGCCAGCCCGTAAAGAGGTTGGCGTCGTTCCACTCCGAGCGCCCGTGGCGCAAGAGGACGAGGTCGGGCACGAGCCAATGGTAATTCCGGGGGCGGCGCAGGGGTCCGGCGGGCCGGGTCGCCCGGGTCCAGAAACCCTGGAGTCGTAGCCTTTTCCGATATATGTAATGGATTGTTATATGTTTCTTGACAAGTTAGGACTCAAGTCTGTACACTGGTTGGGTCGAACCCGCCGGAGCGGGAGAGCGAAGGAGTCCTCATGGCCAAGGCAGTCGGTATCGACCTGGGCACCACCAACTCGGTGGTCTCGGTCCTCGAGGCGGGCGAGCCCGTCGTCATCCCCAACGCGGAGGGCAGCCGCACGACCCCCTCGGTCGTGGGCTTCTCCAAGACGGGTGAGGTCCTCGTGGGCGAGGTCGCCAAGCGCCAGGCGATCACCAACCCCGACCGCACGATCCGGTCGGTCAAGCGCCACATGGGCGAGAAGTGGACCGTCGACATCGACGGCACCGCCTACACCCCCCAGGAGATCAGCGCGCGCATCCTCATGAAGCTCAAGCGCGACGCGGAGGCCTACCTCGGTGACACGGTGACCCAGGCCGTCATCACCGTGCCGGCGTACTTCAACGACGCCCAGCGCACCGCCACCAAGGAGGCGGGCCAGATCGCCGGGCTCGAGGTGCTGCGCATCGTGAACGAGCCCACCGCCGCCGCCCTCGCCTACGGCCTCGACAAGGGCCCGGCCGAGCAGACCGTCCTCGTCTTCGACCTGGGCGGTGGCACCTTCGACGTCTCGGTGCTCGAGATCGCCGAGGGCGTCTTCGAGGTGAAGTCGACCCACGGGGACACCCACCTCGGCGGCGACGACTGGGACGACGCGGTGATGCAGTGGCTCATCAAGACCTTCAAGGACACCGAGGGCGTGGACCTCTCGAGCGACAAGATGGCCGTCCAGCGCCTGAAGGAGGCGGCCGAGAAGGCGAAGATCGAGCTCTCGGCCGTCCAGGAGAC
The DNA here is from genome assembly GCA_021785095.1 of Actinomycetes bacterium. Next base: position 934 of record JAJYGM010000796.1, on the reverse strand, counting down.
CCAGATCAACCTGCCCTTCATCACCGCGACGAGCGAGGGCCCCAAGCACCTCGACCTCAAGCTCACCCGCGCGAAGTTCAACGAGCTCACCGCCGACCTCGTCGAGCGGCTCCGGGGCCCCTTCGACCAGGCCATCAAGGACGCCGGGCTGACCCTCGGGGCGATCGACCACGTGATCTTGGTCGGCGGCTCGACCCGGATCCCGGCCGTCCAGGAGCTGGTCTCGCGCCTCACCGGCAAGGAGCCCAACAAGAGCGTCAACCCCGACGAGGTGGTCGCCGTGGGCGCCGCCATCCAGGCCGGCGTCTTGAAGGGCGACGTGAAGGACATCCTCCTGCTCGACGTGACGCCCCTCAGCCTCGGCATCGAGACCAAGGGCGGCGTCATGACCAAGATCATCGAGCGCAACACGACGATCCCCACCAAGAAGTCCCAGACCTTCACCACGGCCGACGACAACC
>JAJYGM010000796.1:0-463 GCA_021785095.1 Actinomycetes bacterium | reverse complement strand
ACAACCAGCCCAGCGTCGAGGTCCACGTGCTTCAGGGCGAGCGCGAGATGGCCAGCTACAACCAGACCCTCGGCAAGTTCCAGCTGGTGGGGATCCCCCCGGCGCCGCGCGGCGTGCCCCAGATCGAGGTGACCTTCGACATCGACGCGAACGGCATCGTCCACGTCTCGGCGAAGGACCTGGCGACCGGCAACGCCCAGTCGATGACGATCACCGGCGGCTCCTCGCTCTCCAAAGAGGAGATCGACCGCATGGTCCGCGACGCCGAGGCCCACGCCGAGGACGACCGTCGGCGCCGGGCCGAGGCCGAGGTGCGCAACAACGCCGACGGCCTGGTGTACTCGACCGAGAAGCTGCTCAAAGAGCAGGCCGAGTCGTTCCAGGGCAGCGAGCGCGAGGACGTCGAGAAGGCGCTCGCGAGCCTGAAGGAGGCTCTCGCGGGCACCGACGTCGAGGCGATCAC
>JAJYGM010000039.1 GCA_021785095.1 Actinomycetes bacterium | reverse complement strand
AGCCGTCTCGCCGTTGCGCCGCAGCGGGCGCGGCGCGCAGCGCTCACGTCTCCTCGAGGAACCGGCGCACGATCAGCGCGCACAGCTCGGGCTGCGCGAGGTGGGCGGCATGACCTGCTCCGGGGACGAGCGAGAAGGCTCCGTCGGGCGCCTCTCGCGCGAGGCGGGCTGCTGCGAGGGCGAAGCGCACGTCGTCGGCGCCGGCGAGGGCGAGGAGCGGCGCATGCAGCTCGTTCAGGCGGCTCCACAACGGTCGCTGGCAGCCCGTCGACGCGAGGCGGAGGCTCGATGCGAGTCCCGCCTTGGTGTTGCGGCGCCGTTCTTCGAGGTCGAGCTCGCGCAGCCCTGCGAACATCGGTGCGGCGACCCAGCGCGCGAGGAACCCGTCGAGGTCCGCCTCGAGCTCGGCGGCGAGCGCCTCGTCGCGGCGGCGACGCTCCTCGCGGCGGACCGGGTCCTCGATGCCTGCGGTCCCTCCGATCAGCACGAGGCGGCGCAGCCCGCCGGGCGCGCCGAGCGCCGCGTGCAGCGCCACCCGCGCGCCGAGCGAGTAGCCGAGAAGGTCGAAGGGGGCGTCGCCAAACGATGCGACCTGCGCGAGCAGCTCGCCGCTTTCGACGAGGTCCGCGTGGACCCGCGCCGACCCGCCGTGCCCCGGGAGGTCCACGCGGACGAGCTCCCGGCCGGCGCCGAGGAGGTCCCCGAAGCGTCCCCACGTCCGAGCGGTGTGCGTGAAGCCGTGCACGAGCACGAGGCGCGGTCCCGAGCCGCTCGTTTCAGCGTGCAGCACGTGCGATGAGCGTAGCGCAGGCGACCTTCGCGGCGACCCTGGTCGACGAGTGGGTCCGGGCAGGGGTGACCGACGCCGTCGTCTGCCCCGGCTCCCGCTCGACGCCGCTCGCCCTCGCGCTCTTGCGGCGCGAGGAGCTGGCAGTGCACGTCCGGCTGGACGAGCGCGGGGCGGGGTTCTTCGCGATCGGCGTCGCCGGGGCCACGGGCCGGCCCGTCGTCGTGTGCGTGACGAGCGGGACCGCCGCGGCGGAGCTCCACCCGGCGGTCGTCGAGGCGCACCACGCGCGCGTCCCGCTGATCGTCTGCACCGCCGACCGCCCGCCGGAGCTGCACGGCGTCGGCGCGCCCCAGACCGTCGAGCAGCGCGGCCTCTACGGCGTCGCGGTGCGGTGGGCTGCCGATCCTGGGGTGCCGGTCGAGGCGACCGCATGGTCCTGGCGGTCGCTCGGGGCGCGCGCCGTCGCCGAGGCGCGTTCCGGACCGCTCGGACCCGGCCCCGTGCACCTGAACCTCGCCTTCGACGAGCCGCTCGTGGCCGACGCGGGGCCGCTGCCCGAGGGGCGCCCGGCCGGCGCGCCGCAGCACCGGGTCGTGGTGCATGCCGGGGCCGCCGAGCCGTGGAGCTGGCCCGCATCCGACGGCGTCGTGGTCGCTGGAGCGGGGTGCGGGCCGGCGGAGGGGGTGCTCGGCTTGGCTGAGCACCTCGGGTGGCCCGTCCTCGCCGACCCCAGGTCAAGATGCCGGGTGCCGAACCCCCACGTCGTCGCGGCGGCGGACGCGATCGCGCGCCGTGCGCCCGAGCGCCTGCGCCCCGAGGTGGTGGTGCAGCTGGGCGCGTCGTGGGCGTCCAAGGCGCTGCCGGCATACCTCGCCGGGGCAGAGATGCTCGCCGTCGACCCGTGGTGGCGCTGGGAGGACCCGGGGCGGCGCGTCTCGGTCGTCCACCGTGCCGATCCAGCGGCGTGGCTGGCCGCGGCGCGTGCGCTCCCGCCGGCGCGACCCTCGTCCGGCTGGCTCGAGGGATGGCAGCAGGCCGAGCGCGCGGCGCAGAAGGTGCTCGACGAGCAGCTTGGCGACGCAGCCCTGAGCGAGCCGCTCGTCGCTCGCCGAGTCGTGCGCGCCGTTCCCGCCGGCGCCCTCGTCGTGGTCTCCTCTTCCATGCCGGTGCGCGATCTCGAGTGGTTCGCCGCGCCGCGCGCGGATCCGCCCAAGGTGCTGGCCAACCGCGGCGCCAATGGCATCGACGGCGTGTGCTCGACCGCGCTGGGGGCAGCCGCGTCCGGCGCGGGACCGGTCGTCGCGCTGGTCGGCGATCTCGCCTTCTTCCACGACCTGTCGTCGCTCGTGCGGGGGGCGGGCAGTCCGGATGCCGGCAGCTGCACGGTCGTCGTGGTCGACAACGGCGGTGGCGGGATCTTCGAGTTCCTCCCGCATCGCTCTCTGCTCGATCGCTCGGAGCTCGAGCAGCTGTTCGCCACCCCTCAGGCCCCCGACGTGGTGAGCGCGGCCCAAGGGCTCGGGCTGAGGACCGCCGACGTGGGCACGCCGCGCGAGCTGGACGAGGCGGTGCTGGCGGCGACCCGGCGCGCAGGCGTCACGATCGTGCGCGCTCGGGTGCCTTCGCGCCAGGAGAACGTCTTGCTCCACGAGCGCCTCGACGCTGCTGTGGGCGAGGCGCTCGCCGGCATCGAGATGTGAGCGATCGGGCCGCCACTCCCA
>JAJYGM010000507.1 GCA_021785095.1 Actinomycetes bacterium | reverse complement strand
GGTCGTCGCGGGCTTCGAGCCGGACCGGGATGCGCGGCCGCAGCCCATCCGGCTCCGGAGTGGCCGCGAGCGGGACACCCGGGCCGGGGTGCGCCCGGAGCACGGCAGGGGACGCGGCGAGCAGCACGGCGGACCCGGAGCACAGGGCCGCGGTCGCGACGAGCGGCACGGTGAGCCAGGCGAACCGCGTCGCGTGCCAGGCGAACCGCGTCGCGCGCACGTCGACACGCGTCGGGTGCCGGGCGCATCGATCGGCGCCGGCGTCGTTTCCCGGCAGGGGAGGCGAGTGGTGCTGCCGGGCGAACACTTCGCACGGGGAGGAATGCCGGCCGCGGGCCGGGGATCTGGGAGCTGAGCATCGGCGTCGTCGAGGCCGCCGGCGCCACGAGGGCGTGCCCACGCCGTACGCCGGTGCTGTCGAGCGGTCGGATCTGGTCGCGAGGGGACGTGCTCGCGTTTCGGGACTCGCTTGCCCCGCCGTCCCCCGAGCGCCTCCGTACCATCGCCCGTCGTGCGGTGTGGTGGCAGGACCCCGAGGTGACGCTCGAACGGCCGCTCACCCTGGTGGCCCATGTGCTCGCGAAGGGATCGCTCGAGGACGTTCGCGACGTCGAGCGCGCGTACGGGCGAGCCGCGCTTCGCCGGGCCGTCGCGGTCGCCCCGCCGGGCATCTTCGACGCGCGCTCCTGGAACTTCTGGCTGCTTGCGCTCGACATCGACCGCTCGACGCCGCTGCCGGCCCGGAGGGTGCCGTGAGCACCGCGGAACGACTGAAGCGGTTCGGCGACCTGCCCGTCGCCGACGACCTCCACCTCGACATGCTTCCGGAGGCGCAGGCCGAGCTCTGGGGCGTCCTGGGAGAGATCCCGCTCGAGTTCGTCCTGTACGGCGGCACCGCCGTCGCGCTCCGCCGCGGTCACCGCCAGTCGCTGGATTTCGGCTTCTTCTCGTCGGAGCCGTTCGCGCCGGGTGATCTGCTCTCCGAGCTGTCCTGGCTGGGCCGGCCGGAGGTAGGGGAGTGGAAGCGGAACGCCCTCACGGTGGTGACGAGCTCCGAGGTGAGGCTCTCGTTCTTCGGCGGCCTGGACCTGCAGGTCGTCGCGCAGCCCTCGATGGCGCAGGACAACGGCCTCGTGATCGCCTCCATCGAGGACCTGGCCGGCACCAAGGCCAAGGCGCTGCTCGATCGATCCGAATGGAGGGACTACGTCGACATCGACGAACTGCTCGGACCGGCCCTGACGCTCCCCGACATGATCGGGTGCGCAACGACGATCTTCGCGCCGCAGTTCGTCTTCCCGGGCGCCGTCTTTCTCCGTGCCCTCGTGAGCTTCGAGGACGGCTCCGCGCCGGACGTCCCCGGCGAGGTTCGTGCCCGGCTCGAGGCCGCCGCGCGAGACGCCTGGCACGCCGACATCCCGATCGTCCAACCGTTCGCCACGCACATCACGCCGTGACCCGCCGACCGGGCCCGGCGCCGTCGGCCCGGACAGTCGGCGGTCCACGGGAGGCGGGGATCACGCCAGGCCCTGTGTGACGCACAAGCTGTCACCGACAGCGTCCACCATGGCGCAGGATGTTCGTGGTGGAGGGCGGACGTGGAGTGGCTGCTCCTGCTGGCGATCGCGGTGACCGTGCTTGCGTTCCTCTCGCACGCGGACGAGGACGACGATTGCGATGACTGACGCGATGCTCGGGGCGGTGCCCGGGCGGCTCGCGCTCACCGACGAGCAGCGGGCGATCGTCGACTGGGGCGATGGCCCGCTCGTCGTCGTGGCCGGCGCCGGGACGGGCAAGACGCGCGTGATCGTCGAGCGCGTGCGGTGCCTGCTCGAGACGAAGGGGGAGCACGGCTCGGAGCGCGACCTTCGCCGCTGGGGTTTCTCCCGTCGGTGTGACCGGGCATCAGTCGTACAACTTGACAAGTTGTACGAGCCCGGAGCAGCATGCGGCCATGAACGAGATCTCAGCGTCCCAGGCGCGCAACCAGTTCGCCGACATCTACGAGGCGGCCCTCGCCCATCTCCCGACCTCGATCCATCGCCGCCGAGGCGGTTCGGCGGTGATGCTGAACGAGGCCGACTTCGATGCCCTCCTGCGCGCGTTCGAGTTCTCCCCCGAGGTCTTCTTCGAGCACGGGGCCGTTTCGATCTGGCTGCCCGAGCTCCGGATCTGGGGACGCGGCGAGACGTTCGCCAGGGCCCAGGCAGACCTGCTCGACGAGATCGATGAGCTCATTGCGCTCGTCGAGCGTGACCCAGCCATGCGTGCAGCCGCAGAGACCGTTCGCCAGTTGCCTTGGATCTACCGTCTGATGCGAGCGGCGAGCGATGAGAACCGGACCGCCGTCCTGTTCGCCGCGCCGCAGATGGAGCCGGGTCAGGTCGGGGTCGGTGGGATGCGATAGCCTTGGCGACGTTCGGCGACCTCAAGCGATACCTGGAGCTCGATGGTTGGCAGCGGGTCCAGAACCGCGCGCGTGGTCGGGCTCGCGGCGGGGACCACGTTCGGT
>JAJYGM010000028.1:1257-2525 GCA_021785095.1 Actinomycetes bacterium | reverse complement strand
GCTCGCGGACATGTCGACGGTCACGCGCCTCCCCGACGCGCGGTACACCGAGAGCGGTGCTGCGATCGAAAGGGGGCTCTGGAGCCCGGCCGCTGCCTGCGCCGAGGTAGGCCCGTCGCCGAGCGCCCGGAGGACCTTGCCGATGCTCACCGGGGTCGCCAGCTTCCGGTTCGTCGCGACCAGGCGCGAGGCACCCGCGAGGAAGAGCGTCACGAAATGGCCTGTGGAGGGGACCCCGGTCGTGGGCGGCGCCTGGCTCAGCAGTGTGAAGGGCACGTCCTTGCTGTTGACGACGTGCGGCGCGGCGTCGACGCCCACCCCGCAGGCGCGAGGCACCCGCGAGGAAGAGCGTCACGAAATGGCCTGTGGAGGGGACCCCGGTCGTGGGCGGCGCCTGGCTCAGCAGTGTGAAGGGCACGTCCTTGCTGTTGACGACGTGCGGCGCGGCATCGACGCCCACCCCGCACCCTGCGAGGAGCGCGGCCGCGGCCAGCGTCGCGGCGAGGGCGCCGGCCACGCGCAGGACCCCCGCTCGGCGAGCCGCCCGTGCCGTGCGGCGGGCGCGCCTCACAATGCCTCCTCGGGCAGCGCGATGGCGAGCCTGGCGCCACCTTCCGGGCTGTCGGCGACCCACACCTCTCCGCCGTGCGCGCGCACGTGCTCTGCGACGAGCGCCAGCCCGAGCCCGGACCCCTCGGTGTCGCCGCGCCGCCCGGACGCAGCCCCTCGGTAGAAGCGCTCGAACACGAGGGTGCGCTCTGCGGGCGCGACGCCCGGCCCTGCGTCGTCGACCGCGACGACCGCCCGGTCGCCGCGCCTCGAGACGGAGACCGCGACGGCTCCACCCCCGTGGGTCTCGGCGTTGTCGAGCAGGTTCAGGAGCGCCTGCTGGAGCCTGCGCTTGTCCCCGCGCACGCAGGACGCCTCCGCCTCGGGCTCGACCTTCACCGGGATGGACGGGTCGTAGCCGGCGACCGTGATGCGCACGAGGTCGACGAGCCTCACGTCGCTGAATTGGAGGTCCGCCGCGCCCGCGTCCATGGTCGCGATCTCGAGCAGCTCCTGGACCATGTCGGTGAACCGCCCGACCTCCAGGTGCAGCATGTCGAGCGCGGTCGTGCCCTCCGACGGCAGCGACGAGCGGTACTGGCCGAGGAGCTCGATGGACGCGCCGATCGTCGTGAGCGGAGAGCGGAGCTCGTGGGTCACGTCGGACGCGAAGCGGGCGTCCCGCTCGATGCGGCGCTGGAGAGCGGTCACCATGTCGT
>JAJYGM010000028.1:0-1247 GCA_021785095.1 Actinomycetes bacterium | reverse complement strand
ACCGGGATGTAGGAGAGCACGGTGTACTGACCCAACATGATCGCCTGCACGAACCCGTAGCCGACGTTGATGCTCGAGAGCGCAACGAAATGATTCTCCCAGGGCGAGAGGAAGTAGATGAGATGGGTCACGTCGGACGCGAAGCGGGCGTCCCGCTAGATGCGGCGCTGGAGAGCGGTCACCATGTCGTTGAACGCGCGCACGAGGGGCTGCAGATCGGGATCGTCCGGCAGCCGCCGGTCGAGCGTCCCGCCCGCGATGTCGGACGCGACGTGCACCACGTCGGTGAGGGGCCGGACCAGCCGTCGGCTCGCCCACCATCCCACGAGCGCACCTCCCGCGGTCGTGGCGACGGCCACGGTCGTGAGCACGGTCGCCAGGACCCGCAACGTCGAGGAGAGGTCTGCGAACGGGCTCTCCTCGAAGTAGGAGATGCCGATCGCGGGGATGGGGACGCCCACGACGAGGGTCGGCACGGCGCCGATGTCGACCAGCTCGTAGGCGACGTCGCCCCGGTGCACCAGCTGGGTGAGCGAAGCCGGGATCGCCGTGCCGCTCACCGACGCCGAGCTCGAGTACCACAGCCCGTGGCTGTAGATGAACGAGCGCACCCCGTTCGCGGTGGCGACGCTCGCCAGCGCGTCGCCGATCCTGGCGGACGGCGCGCCGAGCTCCACCCGCACGAGGCGGGCGTTGGCCAGCGTCTGGCGCAGCGTGCTGGTCGTGCGCTGGGAGACGAGGTCCCGTCGCACGAAATAGAAGGTGCTCAGCGCGAGCGCCGCGGACACGAGCGCCGCGCCCACCCCGAAGGCGATGATCACACGGGCCTGAAGGCCGAAGCGCCGGTGGTGCACGCGCCCCGGCGTGCTCGGCAGAGCGGCCCGCGGCCCGCTGGTCACGGGACGAGCTTGTAGCCGAGGCCCCGCACCGTCAAGATCAGCTGGGGATTGGAGGGGTCGCGCTCGAGCTTCGAGCGGAGCCCGCTGATGTGGTAGTCGACGAGGCGGTCGTCGCCGAAGAAGTCGTAGCCCCACACGCGCTCGAGGAGCTGGGAGCGTGACACGACCCACCCTGGCGTGTCCGCGAGCTCGCAGAGGACGCGGAACTGGGTGAGGGTGAGCGGGATCTCGTCCCCGTCACGCACCACCGTCCCTTCTTGTCTCCGCAGCTCGACGTCGCCGACTCGCTGCACCGTCGAGCCCGGACCGCTGACCGAGGCGCGGCGGAGCAGCGCCCGGATGCGGGCG
>JAJYGM010000030.1 GCA_021785095.1 Actinomycetes bacterium | reverse complement strand
TTCCGATCTATCTCCTTTAGGACCTTCTTCAGGCGCTCCTCGAAGTCGCCGCGATAGCGGCTGCCCGCGACGAGCGCACCCAGGTCCAGCGTGTAGAGCTGCTTGCCGACGAGGGTCTCGGGAACCTCGTTCGCGACGATCCGCTGGGCAAGCCCCTCGACGATCGCGGTCTTGCCCACCCCGGGCTCGCCGATGAGCACCGGGTTGTTCTTGGTCCGGCGGGACAGCACCTGCATGACCCGCTCGATCTCCTTCTCGCGGCCGATCACCGGGTCGAGCTTGCCGTCGCGGGCGAGCTGCGTGAGGTTCCGGCCGAATTGGTCGAGCACCGGCGACCCGGAGGGCGCGTCGCTCGACTGCGAGCCCGCACCCGCGCCGGCGGCTTCCTTGCCCTGGTAACCGGACATGAGCTGGATGACCTGCTGGCGCACTCGGCCGAGGTCGGCGCCGAGGCTCTGGAGCACCTGCGCCGCGACCCCTTCGCCCTCGCGCACGAGGCCGAGGAGCATGTGCTCGGTGCCGATGTAGCTGTGCCCGAGCTGGAGCGCCTCGCGCAGTGAGAGCTCGAGGACCTTCTTCGCACGTGGGGTGAACGGCGGCGACCCGCTCGGGGCGCTGCCGGACATGCCGATCGTCTCCTCCACCTTCTCGCGCACCGCTGTGAGCGAGATCCCCAAAGACTCGAGCGCCTTCGCCGCGACTCCCTCACCCTCGTGGATCAATCCCAGGAGGATGTGCTCCGTCCCGATGAAGCTGTGGTTGAGCAGGCGCGCTTCCTCCTGCGCCAACACAAGCACTCGCCGCGCCCGGTCGGTGAAGCGTTCGAACACGTGACCGCCTCCGTACTGGCTCGTTTCCTAGGTTCGCAGTGTACCCGGAGGGCTGTTCGCAGCCGCCGCGCGCCGATCGCAACACGCGGCCCGAGCCCGCCCGCTCGCCCGCAGCTCCCCCCGCTCGCCCCGTGCCCGCCCACAGGTCTCTCGCCGCTCACGCGCCACGAGTTCACTCGCCGTCCACGGCCGAGGGGGCCCTCGGCGCCCCCATGCGCGAAGGGGCGCTACCAGGAGAATGTCGCGTCGGAGCATCGGTCGCGTAACGTGCTGGGCGTGAATGCCACGGAGGCCCTCGACCTTCCCATGGTCGAGGAGGACTTGCAGCGCCTCGAGCCCCTGCTCGCCGGATCTGTCGTGACCGGAGAAAGTTTCCTCGACGACGTCACGACGCACCTCATCGCCGCGGGCGGCAAGCGGCTCCGCCCGGCACTGGCCCTCGTCGCCGCGACGCGCGGCGAGCGCGCCGCCAGCGAGGACGACCTGCTCGGGGGCGTCGCCGTCGAGCTCGTCCACCTGGCCTCCCTCTACCACGACGACGTCATCGACGAGGCGACGGTACGGCGCAACGTCCAGAGCGTGAACAGCCGTTACGGCAACCTCGTCGCGATCGTTGCCGGGGACTACCTCCTCTCGCGCTCCGCAGCCATCGCTGCCGCTCTCGGGACCGAAGTCGCCGGGCTCCTCGCGACGACCCTCGGGCAGCTCTGCCAGGGACAGATCATCGAAGTCCGGTCGTGCTTCAAGACGGACCGGAGCGAGGAGGACTACTTCACCGCCATCGCCGGGAAGACCGCAGCCCTCATGTCGACGTCCTGCCGGATCGGCGCGCTCACGAGCGGCGCACGGCGCGACGAGGCCGACGCGTTCACCCAGTTCGGGCGTGCGTTCGGGATGGTCTTCCAGCTCAGAGACGACGTGCTCGACGTCGTCGCCGAGGACGGCGAGCTCGGCAAGCCTCCGGGCCAGGACCTGGCCGAGGGCGTCTACACGCTCCCTGTCCTCATCGCGCTACGCGACCCGGACGCGGGCCCCGAGCTCCGGACGCTTCTGGGCCAGCCGCTCGGCCAGCCTGAGCGTGAGAAGGCGCGCTCGATCGTGAGCGAATCGGGGGCGGTCGCAGAGACCGTGGCGGTCGCGCGTCGCCACCTCGCGTATGCGGTCGCGGCGACCAAAGGGATCAGCCCACGCCACATCGCCGAGGGCCTCGAGCACTTGGCGAGCTCGCTCCTCGACGATCTGCCGGACTGAGCGTCCACGGCACCCACCCAGCCCCTCACGACGTCCTGGGTGTCGCGTCCTGGGTGTCGCGCCTTGGGTGTCGCGTCCTGGGTGTCGCGGTCAGCGGGCGATCGACGGCTCTAGGAGAGCTCGCCTTCCCCGCCCTCGGTTCGCTCCGCGCCCGAATGCCTCTCGGCGCCTTCGGGCCGCATCATCGGGAAGGAGATCACCTCCCTGATGTGGGAGGCGTCTGCGAAGAGCATCGCGAGCCGGTCGACGCCGATCCCGAGCCCGCCGGTCGGAGGGAGTCCGTGCTCGAGCGCCCGCACGTAGTCGGTGTCGACGCGCATCGCCTCCTCGTCGCCGGCCTCGCGCGCCGCGGCCTGCTCCTCGAATCTCGCGAGCTGCTCGTCAGGGTCGACGAGCTCGCTGAAGGCGTTGGCGAGCTCACGCCCCGCCAAAACCG
>JAJYGM010000810.1 GCA_021785095.1 Actinomycetes bacterium | reverse complement strand
GATTCTCGGCGATACCGCGGGGTACTGGATCGGCGACGTGGGTGGCTATCGGCTGCTCTACCGCTACGGGCGCTACGTGCGGCTCGACGAGTCGAAGATCAAGGTCGCGCACTACTTGTTCGAGCACCGGGGAGGCGCGGTCGTCTTCTTCGGTCGCTTCGTCTCGGTGCTGCGAACGTACGCTGCGTTCCTGGCGGGCACGAGTCGCATGCGGTACCGGCACTTCTTGCTCTTCAACGCTCTGGGGGGCATCACCTGGGCGGCCCTCTACGCGTTCCTCGCCTATTACGCAGGCACATTCCTCGCGAAGGCGTCCACCCCGTTCGAGATCGGGTTCGCCTTGGCGGCTGTGGTGGCGATCGCCGTGGGGCTCCTCGTCATGCGGCGCCAGATGTCGGTGCTCGTGAAGCGGGCAGAAGCTGCCTATCCCGGCCCGCTCGCCCCTCCCGGCACGCACGTGCGCGGGCTCACCCTTGGCCAGGAACGAACGGAAGGAGGAGCCGGTCAGCCAGCAGGCCATCCGGGCGCGCCAGGCGAGGCGCCCGGCAGCGTGGCGGCAGGAGACCGGGACGATCCTTCGTCGTCGAGGTAGAAGCGTGCGGGCACGTCGGGCTCGCGCCGGACGCGGCCGAGCCGCTCGAGCAACGCCAGGTGGGTGAGCGTCTCGGCACCGGCTGCACGTCGCAGGAAGGGTGTCAGCTCCTCCCATCGTCGTGACCACTCCAAGGTCGCCGTGATCTGCCACGCGGTCGAGCCGGGCCGCCTGCCAAGCGTCCCCTCGAGCTCGGCGAGGCGCGCTGCATGGTGACGCTCGATCTCGGCGACGCGCGACGCGAGGTCCGAGAAGCGGTACTCGTGGCCGGGCAGGACCTCGTCGGGTGCCAACGACCGCATTCTCGCGAGGGAGTCGAGGTAGTCGCCGAGCGGGTTGGGGACCTCCTGCGAATGGAAGGAGATGTTCGGCGTGATCCGCGGAAGGACGTGGTCGCCCGACAGCAAGAGGCGTCGATCGTCGCTGTAGAGGCAGAGATGGCCGGGGGAGTGCCCTGGCGTCCAGACCGTGCGGAGGTCCCAGCCCGGGAGATCGAGCATCTGTGCATCGTGCAAGAGGACGTCGGGCTGCGCCATCGAGGAGAAGGCCCGTGCCTGCGCGGACGCTTCGCTCGCATCGGGAAGTGTCTGCGCAGGCGCGCCCGAAACCACGAGGAGGTCGTGCAACGCGCTGACCAGCCGTTCGGCGTGGGCGTCCCCACCGTGTAGCAGCGCGGCGTCAGCAGGGTGGAGGCCGACCCACGCGCCGGAGCACCTCCGGACACGGTCCGCGAGCCCGTAGTGGTCAGGGTGGACGTGGGTGACGACGACGGCGCGGACGTCGCCCGGCGCTGCACCGAAGACCGCGAGCCCGTCGGTCAAGGCATCCCAGGCCTCTTCGGTGTCCCATCCGGCGTCGACGAGCCCCACGCCGCCTCCTGAGAGCTCCAGGGCATAGACGAGGACGTAGCGCAGAGGGTTGATGGGGATGGGGACCGGAACCGACCACAGACCGGGGCGTACCTGCTCCACAGGAGGCAGGACCCCCCGGTCCCATGCGGACTTCTGCGCGGTGCCGGTGACGGTGACCATCTGGAGCACCGTAACGGGCGGTCGTGCCGGCGATGTCACGAGCAGCCTGTAAGCCCAGGCCGACGTCGTGCAAGGAGGTCCCCTCGTCCCGCGTGCCACCCGTGGTGGACGACGCTGGCCGACGCCATTGGCTGCGTCCGGCGCCTCGTGGGCTTCTGCACCTACGGCGCAAAAGCCCACGTCCCCGGGCTCACCCGCCTCGCCGCAACCCCCTCGCGCTCGGAGCAGACGTGCCCGGCGGGGTGGCCTCCGAGGTGCTGCAGGGGCTCGTCGATGAGCTCGTCGAGTCACTCACGCAGGCTGCAGCATTCGGGCAGCTCCGACTGGGCAACGTCATCTCGAATTCACGCGGCGCCCATCGCTTCGCGGAGCATCTCGCCTTGCTGCTCGGGACCGCGGGAGCCAATCTCGTGTTCGACCAGCGCCCCCAAGAGCGAGGCCGCGACCGCACCCATGGCGGTGCGCTCCGCCGCAACCGCAACCTCTACTGCACGTCCAGCCCCGAAGGACCCTTCCAGCTCACTCCGCTCGCACGCGACGCCAGCACCGGAGCGTTGAGGGCCCACGACGAAGAAGCCGCCTCTTGCCCACGACGAATACCACGACGAAGACCACGACGAAGAAGCCGCCTCTTGCCCACGACGAGCTCGGCCGCCACTCGGCCGGCATCGCCGACCCGAGCTCCCGCGCGCTTCTGCGACGGTCATGACCGCGCCGATCGGACCGACAACCGCTGCACGGCGGGGCACAACCCGCTGGCGCGATGGCACCGGACCAATGGTGAACCGAGTCCCCACCCAAACGTGAAGACCATCCTGTCGGGGAGGGGGGATTCGAACCCCCGACCTCGTGCACCCAAAGCACGTGCGCTACCAGGCTGCGCCACTCCCCGGCT
>JAJYGM010000717.1 GCA_021785095.1 Actinomycetes bacterium | reverse complement strand
GGCCCGCTGTCGTCCGTGCCGCTCGCCGCCGTCTCCGGTCCACTGGTCCGCCTTCACGGTGCCCACCTGGTCGAGGCCTACCTGGACGCCGTCGCGACCGATGAGCTCGCCCGACCTCCGGCGCACGCTTCTGGGGTGCTCCGGGTGGTGTACACACCGATGCACGGCGTTGCCGGTGCGGTCTTCGTGAAGGCGCTCGAGCGAGCGGGCTACTCCGCACCGCTCGTCGTAGCAGCTCAGGCAGAGCCCGATCCTGACTTTCCCACCGTGGCCTTCCCCAACCCGGAGGAGCCGGGCGCGCTGGACCTCGCCCTCGACGAGGCCCGCGCCGTCGGTGCCGACCTCGTCGTCGCGAACGACCCCGACGGCGACCGGCTCGCCGTCGCGGTGCCTGACCCTGGCGCAGTCGGCGGCTGGCGCCGGCTGAGCGGCGACGAGGTCGGCGTGCTGCTCGGCTCGTACGTGCTCGACGCCTGCCCTCGTACCTCTCGCCGCCTCGTCGCCTCGACCATCGTCTCGTCCAGCATGCTCGAGAAGATCGCCTCGGCGGCCGGAGCCGTCTTCGTCGCCACCCTCACCGGCTTCAAGTGGATAGTCCGCGCGGCAGAGGCGGCTCCGGGGAGCCGCTTTGTCTTCGGCTACGAGGAGGCGCTCGGTTACGCCGTCGGCGACGCCGTCCGCGACAAGGACGGGATCGGCGCCGCCCTTGCCTTCCTCGGCCTCGCCAGCCGCCTCGCCTCCGCCGGGTCCGGAGTCCTCGCTCGCCTCGACGAGCTGGCGGCCGCGTACGGCGTCCACCTCAGCGCGCAGCTCAGCATGCGCACGGCGACTCCGGAGGTCCTCATGGAGCGCCTGCGGAGTCGCCGCCCGGCTGCGATCGCCGGCGACGTGGTTGCCGAGGTGCTCGACCTTGCCGCCGGCGTCAGGTGGCAGGCTGCCCTGCCGCCTCTGCCACCGGCCGACGTGCTCGCCTACCGCCTGTCCTCGGGCGATCGGGTGCTCGTCCGTCCGAGTGGCACGGAGCCGAAGCTGAAGGCCTATCTCGAGGTCGTCCGCCCGGTCGCAGCCGGCGGTGTGGCAGCCGCGCGCAAAGAGGCAGCGAGCAGGCTCGTCGAGCTGGAGGACGGCGTCCATGCGCTCGTCGGGAGCTGAGGTGGCGTCCGGCGTACCCCTCGTCGTAGCAGAGCAGGTCCGAGCGGCCGTTGCGGACGGGCGCCCGGTCGTCGCCCTCGAGTCGACCATCATCAGCCACGGCCTGCCGCGTCCGCGCAACCTCGAGGTCGCTAGGGAGCTCGAGGCGATCCTTGGCGACCTCGGAGTCGTGCCCGCCACCGTCGGGGTCGTGGCCGGGCGCCCGATCGTCGGCCTTGGCGCAGAGGAGCTCGAGATGCTCGCAACAGCGAGCGACGTCGTCAAGGCGAGCGTGCGCGAGCTCCCTCTCGCCGTCGCCGCCCGACGGCACGCCGCGACCACGGTCGCCTCGACGGCCTTCCTCGCCCGGGCAGCCGGTATCGCCTGCTTCGCCACCGGCGGCATCGGCGGAGTCCACCGCGCTGCGGCGGAGACCTTCGACGAGTCCTCCGACCTCGTCGCCCTGGCGACGACACCGGTGACCGTCGTCTGTGCGGGCGTGAAGTCGATCCTCGATGTCGGGGCGACGCTCGAACGTCTCGAGACGCTTTCGGTCACGGTCGTCGGCTACGGCACGAGGCGTTTCCCGGGCTTCTACCTGGTGGACTCCGGGCACGAGCTCGAGTGGTCCGTCGAGAGCCCGCAGCAGGTCGCCGCCGTCATGGCGGCGAGGGATGCCCTCGGGCTGAGGTCGGCCATCGTCGTCGCCAACCCGGTCGAGCGTGAGCACCAGCTCGACCCGGAGCTGCACGCCTCTCTCGTCGCCGAGGCGCTCGAGGCCGCGGCCGAGGCAGGCATCGCCGGCAAGGCGGTGACTCCCTTCCTCCTCGACCATCTCTACGTGGCTTCGGGCGGGGCGAGCCTCGAGGCGAACATCTGGGCCGTGCGCAACAACGTGAACCTCGCGGCACACATCGCTCGGGCAGCGGCTGGCTCCGGAGGCCCGGCGTGAGCCCCGGATCGGTGCTCGTCGTCGGGGACGTCATAAACGACGTCGTCGTGCGGCCGCTGTCGGTCGTCACCCGGGACTCGGACACCCCCTCGGAGGTGCTGCTGCGACCGGGTGGCCAGGGTGGGAACCAGGCGGCATGGCTCGCCTTTCTCGGGGCTCCGGTGCGGTTCGCCGGTCGAGCCGGCTCACGCGACGCTGCAGAGCACGCGCGACTGCTCTCGACGGCCGGGGTAGAGGTGCACCTCGTGGCCGATGAGTCGGTGCCGACCGGCACGATCGTCGTCGTGCTCGGGCCCATGGCAGAGCGCTCGATGTTCACCGACCGGGGAGCCGGGCGCGAGCTGTGCGAGGCCGATCTTCCAGTGTCGCTGCTCGACGGCGCGAGCTGGTTGCACCTCTCCGGCTACACGTTCTTCGAGGCTCGCAGCCGGTCGGC
>JAJYGM010000804.1 GCA_021785095.1 Actinomycetes bacterium | reverse complement strand
ACGCGGTGCTCGGCCGGGTCCTCGCGGCCGCACACGGTGCCCCGAGCGTCGGTCTCAGCCAGCCCTGGGACTTCGTCGTGGTCGAGGACCGGCGCCTGCGCGAGGCGTTCCGCGAGCACGTCCACAACGAGCGAGCGGTGTTCGCGCACTCGCTGGAAGAGGGTGCGCGAGGTCGTTTCGCTGGGATCAAGATCGAAGGGATCCTCGAGGCCTCCTGCGGTGTCGTGGTCACGTACGACCCCGAGCGGGGTGCGCCGGCCGTGCTCGGCCGTCACGCGATCGCGGACGCTGGCCTGTACTCGGTCTGTCTCGCGATCGAGAACCTCTGGCTCGCGGCGACCGCGGAGGGCTGGGGGGTCGGCTGGGTCTCGTTCTACCGGGAGGCGTTCCTGGCAGATCTGGTCGGTCTCCCGGTCCGGCTCCGGCCGGTCGCCTGGCTCTGCCTGGGCCCGGTGCGCTCGCTCGCCACGGTGCCTGACCTCGAGCGCCACGGGTGGCGGGCGAGGCGCCCGCTGCGCGACGCGCTCCACCGGGACCGTTGGGAGGGCGAGCGGCCCTGGGCTGGCTGACTGTCCGCCCCACCCGCGCCGGGATCCAACCCGTGCCCCACCGGTCGAGGGCCATGAGGCTCAGCGCTCGGCCCGACGCCGCATCGCGCATGCCCCCCCGTTGGACGGCGCTGGCACTCCGGCGGAACGCGGATCAGGAGTCGAAACCGATGCCGAGCCGGTCGAGGAGTCGGAGCCAGGGATCTCGGCGTCCCTGGTGGGCGTCGGCACGGGCGAGCGAACGCCGGGTGAGGTCGACCACGAGGCGGCGGAGCGGTTCGGGCGGGAAGGGGACCGGCCGGGTGCGGACCAGGTCGAGGTCGAGGAGCTCTCCGCGTCCGGCGAGCAGTTCGAGCACGACCTTCGCCGCGAAGCGGGTGGCTCCGACGCCGAGGCCGGTGTAGCCCGCGGCGTAGGCGAGCCGTCCGGCGTACGCGCTGCCGTAGAAGGCGAAGAAGCGCGAGCACGTATCGATGACACCGCCCCAGGCATGGGAGAACGAGACGCCCTCGAGCTGTGGGAACGTCGCGAAGAAGTGCTCGGCGAGCAGCAGGAAGGTCTCGGGCCGGTCGGCGAGCTCGCCCTGTGTCCCGCCACCCGGGTAGTAGACGGCGTCGTAGCCGCCGAACAGGATGCGGTTGTCCGGGGTGAGGCGGTAGTAGTGGAACTGGTTCCCCGAGTCGCTCACGCCCTGGCGGTCGCGCCAGGCGAGCGACTCGAGCTGTCCCGGGGTGAGGGGCTCGGTCGCGAGGACGTAGTCCCAGACCGGGACGACGTAGGCGCGCGTCCGCCGGAGGGGGGAGCGGAAGGCGTTCACGGCCAGCGCTGCCTTGCCGGCGTGGACCTGGCCATAGGGGGAGCGGAGGACGAGACCCGTGCCGGAGCGCTCGATCGCCCGCACCGGAGAGCGGGTGTAGAAGCGCACCCCGTGCCGGAGGCAGGCCTCGACGAGGCCGCCCGAGAGGGCCGCGGGATCGACGAGCCCGGCGCCGCTCCGTACCCAGAGGCCCCCGAGGTAGGTGGGGGAGGCGACGGCAGCTCGGGTCGCAGCCCCGTCGAGCAGGTCGGCCACCCCCCCGTACCGCCGGAGCGCCGCGTGCGTCTCCACGAGCGCGTCGAGCTGGTAGCGCTCGGTTGCGACCTGGAGCTCGCCGTTGCGTTCGAAGTGGCAGTCGATGCCGTACCGCTCGATCGTGGCGCCGAGCTCCTCGAAGTTCTCCTGCCCGAGCTGCTCGAGGCGGGCGATCTCCCCCGGGAGGCGGGCCTCGCCGTTCGTCACGCCGTGGGTGAGGCTCGAGCTCACGAAGCCGCCGTTGCGCCCCGACGCCGCGGTGCCCGGCAGGTCCGCCTCGAGCACGACCACGTCGAGGGAGGGGTCGGCCTCCTTCGCGAGGAGCGCCGTCCACAACCCAGCAAAACCAGCCCCCGCAACCGCGAGGTCCGCGTGGGTCGTTCCCGCGAGTCGTCCCCCCGGCGCCGGGCCGGTGGGCCGGTCGAGCCAGAGGGGCACGGGTGCGGCATCCGCGAGGGCCCGGATCGCCGGGGATGCCGTCCCCTTGCCCTCCCCGTCCTGGCGTGCTCGGCTCCGACGGGGCGGTGTGCTCATCCGCGGGCCGACCCCGTGACGGCACCAGACCCCGTGACGGCACCAGGCCCCGTGGCGGCGCCGGGCCTCGCGCCGGGGTCAGGCCCGGCAGTCGGGGTGGGTGACGCGGTCCGGGTGGGTGCCGCAGCGGGGGCGGGTGTGGCGCAGGCGGGAGCCGACCGCAGCAGCGGAGCGAAGCGGTGGCGATGGCGCGCGACGGCTTCGTAGGTGGCCTCACCGGCGCGCCGGAGCCCGGGGAGCCCGAGCGCCCCGCCGGCGATCGCCCATGCGCCACCCGCGGCGCAGAGCACGGCGGCGACGGCCCCCGCGCCGGTGCGGACCGCGCCCCACGGCTCGACCAGGCAGACGGCCCGCTGCGCCTCCTCC
>JAJYGM010000123.1 GCA_021785095.1 Actinomycetes bacterium | reverse complement strand
CACCGGCGCTACCGGGAACGACGGGACAGGAGCCGCCTCGGCGGACGATGTAGCCACGGGAGGCAAGGAGCAATGACTACCGCAGGACGGATCCCGGCAGACCGGGGTCTCACGACCCGCATGTTCCTCACGGGGCTCTTCCTCGTCGTTCTGTACGCCGTCTTCGGCGCCATCCTCTGGGAGGTCTTCAAGAGCTTCGCCATCGTCTTCGTCATCATCTTCGGCCTGTTGTTCGCGCAGTACTGGTTCTCCGACAAGATCGCCCTCTGGGGCATGCACGCGCGGATCGTCACGCCCGAGCAGGCGCCTCAACTGCACGGAGCAGTCGACCGCCTCTGCGCGCTCGCCGACATGCCGAAGCCCCGGGTGGCGATCGCCAACACCGACATTCCCAACGCCTTCGCCACCGGGCGCAGCCCGAAGGCGGCCGTCGTCTGCGCGACGACCGGGCTCTTGCGACGCCTCGAAGAGCCGGAGCTCGAGGCCGTCCTGGCCCACGAGCTGTCCCATGTCGCGCATCGGGACGTCGCGATCATGACGATCGCGAGCTCTCTGGGGGTGCTCGCAGGTCTGATGACGCGCATGATGCTGTTCGCCACCATGTTCGGCGGCGGGGGCCGCGGGGGCCGGAACCAATCCGCGGGCCAGCTCGTCATGCTCGAGATGATGGTCATGCTCGTGTCGATCATCGTCTATGCGATCAGCTACCTTCTCACGATGGCGCTCTCGCGTTATCGCGAACTGGCAGCCGACCGGTCGGGCGCTCTCCTCATCGGCCGACCCTCCCTGCTCGCGTCGGCGCTGGTGAAGGTGTCCGGGGAGATTGCCCGTATCCCGTCGCGCGACCTGCGAAAGGCGGAAGCCTTCAACGCCTTCTTCTTCACCCCGGCGATGACCCATCGCCCGGGCCAGCAGCCTGGCCAAGGCGGGTTCTCTCTCAGCTCCCTCTTCTCCACGCACCCCACCCTCGAGCGGCGCCTCGCCCAGCTCTCGCAGCTCGAGGCTGAGCTGAGCCAGCCTCACTGAGCTCGAGACCTCACCCGCCGGTCACGCTGGTCACACCGTGGGCTTCCTCGACAGCCTTATCGGCCGTACCAAGCCGGTCCGCCCCAAGCTCGACGCGCTCTTCGCCCTGCCCTCCGCCGCTGTGACGCTCGAGACCTCCGCGGGACTCGTGCTCTCCGGCAGAGCGGGAGTGTGCTGGATGCCGCCGGCAGGGCAATCAGCGGCCGACGTCCAGCACGAGATCTCCCAACTTCTCGACATTCCCGACGACCTGGCCGGACTCGGCCAGGCGACGGCCGAAGGCCACCAGGCATCCGCCGCGAGCGACCCGGTGTCCTCCGCGAGCGTTGAGAGCGCTGCCACGACCGACCCGAAGGCCGGGGTGCTCACGCAGGCGGAGGACTCCTACGGCTACCGCTGGCTCCTCCTCGAGGACGGCGACGTCGAAGACCTGGTGAACCGGGTCCACCTCGTGAACTCACTGCTGGCGGAGAACGGATGGGGTCCCCAGCTGCTCTGCTCGGTCATAGGCGTGGTGCCCGGCCCCGGTGCGGACACCACCGCGAAGCCCTTCTATCTCGTCTATCTCTTCAAGCGCGGCACGTTCTACCCCTTTGCACCGGTGGGCAAGGAGCGCAGGGACAACGAGCTCGAATTGCGCATGCGCTCTCTTCTCGGCTCCGATCTCCCCGTCGAGCCGGACCTCTCGAGGTGGTTCCCCCTGTGGGACCTCCCCGTCCGCTGAGCGTCCTCTCCGCGTGGACACGCCGGACGGCCGCGCGCCTATCGCCCCTATCGCCCCTATCGCGCCGCGCGCGCCTATCGCGCGCCGCGCGCGCCACGTAGCGCTCGACGGCGCGGCGAATTTCCGAGACGTCGGCGGCTACCGCACCTTCGACGGGCGCACCATCCGTTGGCGCTCCGTCTATCGTTCCGACAACCTGTCGCACCTGAGCGATCCGGATCGCGCCGTCGTGCGCGCTCTCGGGATCACGACGGTCATCGATCTGCGCACCAACGCCGAGGTCGAGATGGAACGGTTCCCGCTCGACGAGGTTCCCGTACGCTTCCATCACCTGCCGCTCATCGCCGACCTGCCGTCGTTCGCCGACTTCCGCCGAAGTGGCCCCGCGGCGCTCGCAGGGCACTATCTCGACCTGGCGCGTCGCTCCGGTGAGGCGGTCGCACAGGTGCTACGGATCTTCGCCGAGCCGCGCTCACGACCAGCCGTCGTCCACTGCGCCGCAGGCAAGGACCGAACGGGGGTCGTCGTGGCGATCCTCCTCGCGATTCTGGGCGTCCCCGACGACACGATCGCAGAGGACTACGCGTGCAGCGAGGAGGCGATGGAGCCGCTGCTCGCCCGCCTTCTAGAGCGCGTTCCCCAGCACGCCGAGGAGATCCGTGGCGTCGCGACCACGATGTCGTCCGCGACACCGGCAAACATCCGTGCGCTGCTCGACGGCCTACGGGCAGAGCACGGATCGATCGAAGGCTACGCGGATGCGCACGGCC
>JAJYGM010000545.1 GCA_021785095.1 Actinomycetes bacterium | reverse complement strand
GCGTGAGGCAGGTCGTCGCGATCGTGGGGCCGAACGGTGCCGGCAAGTCCACTGCGATGAAGGCGACGTTTGGCCTGGTCGAGCGCCAGCAGGGCAGGGTGCTGCTCGACGAGCAAGACATCACGCACCTGCCTGCCCACGAGGTCGCTCGTGCGGGGATGGCCTACGTCCCGCAGGTCGACAACGTGTTCGCAGCGATGAGCGTCGAGGAGAACCTCGAGCTCGGTGGGTTCGTGAACCGGCGCAACATCGCAGGGCGGCAGGCAGAGGTGTTCGACATCTTCCCCGACCTCGCGACGGCGCGACGTCGCAAGGCTGGTCAGCTGAGCGGTGGTCAGCGCAACATGCTGGGCATGGCACGCGCTCTCATGTCCGACCCGAAGGTGGTCCTCCTCGACGAGCCGACGGCCGGGCTGTCGCCGGCGAACGTCGACGTCGTCTGGTCGCAGGTCCGCCGCATCGCGGAGCTCGGGACGTCCGTCGTCGTCGTCGAGCAGAACGTCGACCGTGCCCTCAACAGCTCGGACTGGGTCTACATCCTCGTCGCCGGCCGCAACCACGAGAGTGGCACGCCAGCACGCCTCGCGGAGCTTGATCTCGCGGCGATCTTCCTCGGTGCGTCGGACCGTGCCGGAGGGGAGGGGCGCGCGCGTGCAGGAGGGGTCGAGGATCCTTCCTGCTCCAAGGTCTCGTCCTGAACAAGGGCGGGGAGGACCCGCTCGCGACGCACCTCGCGTCGCGTCCCGGGTAGTCAGGGAAGATCACGACCAACCAAGAGAAGGGGGGCACGATGTCATCCAGGCGTGCTGAGAGGCATAGGCGCGTAGGGCTCGGTGTGTCACTTGTGGCCGCAGGATCGCTCGTCCTGTCGGCTGTCGGCGCGTGGGGCTCGGGAGCGGCGGTCGCCGGTGTGCGCAAGGCGTCGCCAGCGTCGGTCAGCGCCGGGATCCTGCTGCCGATGAGCGGCAAGGAGGCATTCGTCGGCCAGTGGTTCGACCACGGTGTGAAGGCCGGCATGTACGCGGTGGACAACGGTGGCGGGATCATGGGCGCGCGGTTCTCGAGCCACCTCGAGGACACGGCCGGGGACCCCGTGGATGCCGTCTCCGCGTTCCGCACGTTGCTGCTCTACCATCCCGCCGTCGTCTTCGGACCGTCCTCGCTCGAGATAGAGGGTGTGATCCGCCAGTTCGGGCCGGACCACATCGTCGACCTGATGGAGGGCGGCACCACGCAGCTCGACTTCATGAACTACCCCTACGTCTATCGGGTGTTCCCGTCCGACTCCGAGCTGCTCTCTGGTGAGGCCTACTACGCCCGAAACGCGAAGAGCTGCCGCTACGCCGCGGAGATCTACGACTCCGGGCCGAACGCGCAGGCCGAAGTAGGGCCCGTGACCCAGGCGTTCAAGCGCCTCGGTGGCACGATCGTCGCAAGCGCGACGATCGTCGCGGGCCAGAGCTCGTACCTGTCGACGGTCGCGAAGCTGTTCAGCGGCAAGGCGCCGCAGTGCGCGTTCTTCCACATGGACCCGCAGACCGCTAGCACGTTCTTCGCGAACGTGCGGTAGCTCGGCCACATGGACATCCCCTACATCACTGGCGACACGGGTGCGTCGATCCAGCTCGCACAGGCCTTCGGGCTGTCGGACGCTGCGCACTGGATGACCGGGATGGCGGCGCCGCCGGCCTACGCCCAGGCCAACACGGCGTTCCTCAACGCCTACCAGAAGGTCTGGCACACGAGGACGCCTCTGCCGGCGTCGCCGGCGATGTACGACGCGGTGGTCATCGCTGCGCTGGCGATGGACGCGGCTCACTCGACCAACCCGACGGTATGGCGGACCTACATCACCAAGGTGTCCAACCCGCCCGGGACGAAGTGCTACACGTACCCGAGCTGTGCTGCCTTGCTGAACAAGCACCGCAAGATCAACTACCAGGGCGCCAGCGGCAACGAGAACTTCAACGTCCACCACAACGTCTTCTCGTCGTTCGAGGTCGAGCAGTTCGACGCGAGCGGCAACCTTCACACGGTCTACCTGGAGCCTGCGAGCAAGCTCGCGACGCTCTACTGACATACGACATATAGCTGACATACGACATATAGCCGCCGGGATGGAGCGGTAGGGTCGTCGCCGCTGGACATGGCGGCTGACGACCGGTGGACGAGTGAGCGGGCGCCCTACAGGGCGCCCGCTCACTCGTCTCGTCGCTAGACGACGACGCCCGGCTCGCCCGAGGCGTCGACGACGGGGAGCGAACGCTCTACCCAGGCGGACATGCCGCCTGTGAGGTTCCATGCGCTGTAGCCCGCACGGTGCAGCGCGTCAGCGGCCACGCTGGATCGTCCTCCCGAGCGGCACACGCAGACGACGTGGCGGTCGCGGGGAAGCTCGTGCAGTCGCTCGGCAAGTGCAGCGAGGGGAACGTGGAGGGCCTGCTCGGCATGGCCGGCGTGCCACTCGTGGTGCTCTCGCACGTCCACGAGCAGGGCTCCGGCGTCGATCATCTCGGCTGCC
>JAJYGM010000446.1 GCA_021785095.1 Actinomycetes bacterium | reverse complement strand
ACAACGGTGACGGCAGACTCGGCGGCGCCAGGCGCCGGCACCAGGCGCGCGAGCGGGTCTCGCACCAGTATCTGCACACGGCAGGGGCGGGAGGCGGAGGCGCAGGTCCACTGCGTGGCGCGACCCGTGCCGCGCGCCAGCTCGAGGCGCTGCTGCAGGTCGGTTCGGCCGCAGCCCGCGTCCTCGACCCGGAGGAGCTCATCCGCATGGCGCTCGACGAGACGGTGCGCATCCTGAACGCGGAGCGAGCTCTGCTGTTCCTCACGAACGAGACGACCGGCACCGTCCGTCCCCACATCGGCCGTGACGCGAGCGGCAACGACATCGTTGAGCTGACCGGGTATTCCTCGACGATCGTAGACCGGGTGACGGCGACGCACGAGGCGATGGTCCTCACCGGCACGGAACAGGGAGCCGCCATCGGCTCGGAATCCGCCGTCACCCACGGGCTGCGATCGATCCTCGTGGCGCCACTCGTGATGGAGGACCGCCTGCTCGGCGTGGTCTACCTCGACAGCCGGCTTGCGAAGGGTATCTTCACCCACGACGACGTCGCCATCCTCTCGGCGATCACGAGCCACGTCGCCTTCGCTCTCGAGACCGCTCGGCTGGCAGAGATGGAGCTCTCGGTGGCGAGCGAGCGGCGCCAGCGCGAAGTGGCCGAGCTCCTCCGCGATTCGATGCGCACGCTCGGCCAGAGCCTCGAGCCCCGCGGGGTCCTCCGGGCGACGCTGCAGACCTCCGTCGGGGCGCTCTCAGCTGACGCCGGAGCGATCCTGCTCGCTGACGGAGAGCGCCTCGAGGTGGCGGCGGCCGTCGGATCGGGGGTGAACCTCCCGCCCGAGGGCTACGACATCGCGAGGGCCGACCAGCCCGAGATCGCCGAGGCGTTGCGCTCGCGCAGCCCACTCGCGGTCAGCACTGTGATGTCGGACCGGAACTCACCGCTGTTCGCCCTCCTCGGCCGCTGCGGCTCCTTCGTCATCGCGCCACTCGTCGTCCGCGAGCAGGCAATCGGTGCGCTCGTCGTGATCGCGCGCCGGCCGAACGCCTTCGGCGAGACGCAGACGAAGATCGTCGCCGCACTCGCCGGGCAGGGAGTGGTTGCCTACGAGAACGCCCAGCTGTTCAGCAGGGTCCAGACGCTCGCTCAGCGAGACGAGCTGTCCGGTGTGGCGAACCGCCGCCACTTCTTCGAGCTTGCGCGCCGTGCCTTCGCAGAGGCGCGCCAGACGCACGACCCGCTCTCGGCCATGATGCTCGACATCGACCACTTCAAGGACGTGAACGACCGGTACGGGCACGCATCCGGCGACGACGTCATCCGTGCCGTCGCGCAGCGGATCGCGGGGGTCGTCGGCTCGGGGGACGTGCTCGGCAGGTACGGGGGCGAGGAGTTCGCCCTCGTCGTGAACAGCGACCTGCCTTCCGCCGCCGAGCTCGCCGAACTGCTGCGCCACGTCATCTCCGAGACCCCGATCACGACCGCAGCCGGCCCGGTCGCAGTGACCGCTTCGGTCGGCGTCGCCGAGCTGTCCGAGCGCGATTCCGACCTCGGCCGCCTTCTTCAGCGCACGGACGCGGCCCTCTACGAGGCGAAGCGCGCAGGTCGCGATCGGGTCGCCCACTCGGTCTGAGCACCCGAGACTGCGGCGCCGCTCCTGTCAGCGGCCGTGCAGCCGGTCCGTGGCGAGCCGGAGCCGGCGCTGGCGCTACGAGACGTGCGGCATCGACTCGATGGGCATCGAGTAGTAGTCCTCGGTCCCGATGGCGTCGAAGCCGCACGTCTCGTAGAGATGAAGCGCGCTGTCGTTCGTCGAGAGCACCTCGAGCGAGACGACTCCGACCCCGGACCGGTGCAGATCCCGTGTCACCATCGAGAGGGCTGCTCGGCCGTAACCGCGGCCCTGGCGTTCCGGGATGACGGCGAACCCGTAGATCGAGGCGGCCCCGCCGTCTCGTTCCACCCTCATCATGCCGACCGGCGCGGCCGTCGCAGCCTCCACGATGATGGTCGTCGCGCTGACGAGGCCACGCACCGCCTCCTCGTCGCCCGGCTCGTAGGTCGAAGGCTCGTCGTCGAAGGCGGATGCGAGGCAGCTGACGACGAAGTCGGCATCTGCGCTCGTGGCAGGGCGCGTCCTCACCGGAGGAAGGCCGCGCCGCAGCTCCGGCTCCCTGCGCTGTTGCATCCGGTGCTCGGAGTGGTCGAGCTCTCCTCGGCGCGAGAGAGCGAAACGCCGCCCGGCCTCCAACGCCCGGTCCACGATCAAGAGCGCGCGCGCCGGGCCCCTTCGAGCGACCTCCGCAGCGGCGGCGTCATAGAGCCGATCCCCGATCCCCTGCCGCCGCCACCGGGGATCGACCATGCCGCAGAGCTCGAGCTCGATCGGCCGCCACTGGTAGAGGCCGACGAACCCGATGACGTCCTCGCCGTCCACCCAGAGGAAGTCGCTCGTCGTGCCCGACGGGCGGCTGCGCAGCGAGTGCCACTCGAGCTTCAGGCGACCGCCGTCGTGCGCGCGGCACGCCTCCTCGAGGAGGGCGACGGCGTCCAGCTCCGACGGGCTGAGCTGCGGAACTGGGACCAGCTCGCCCCGCGGCGCCGAGCGGCTACTCGCCGGGATGCTCGGAGACGAGCCCTGAGATCTGACGGACAAGGCGCGATTTGCGGCGGGCAGCCTGGTTGGGATGGATGATTCCCTTCGCGGCAGCCTTGTCGAGGCGCTTGACGGCTTCTCGCAGCCGCTCGCCGACGTCGTCGGCTCCCGACTCGGCCGCTCGGATCGCGTTCTTCGTCCTCGTCTTGAGCTCAGAGCGCACCGCCTTGTTGCGCTCGTGACGGCGCTCGTTCTGGCGGTTCCGCTTGATCTGACTCTTGATGTTCGCCATGTTGTCCTCGGGCAGGTGCTTCGCGACAGGGGCGCGTACGATCGGCGCGAGCCGCACGCGTGCAGGCAGAGATGCTAGCAGCCGCCCTGCCCCGGCCGAAACGGGCTACCGCCTCTGGCACCATGGTGGGACCTTGACCGACACCGCGCACATCCGCAACTTCTCCATCATCAGCCACGTCGACCACGGCAAGTCGACCCTGTCGGACCGCATCCTCGAGATGACCGGTGCCGTCGACGCGCGGGAGATGCGCGAGCAGTACCTCGACTCGATGGACATCGAACGCGAGCGCGGCATCACCATAAAGGCACAGAACGTGCGGGTGAGATGGAAGTCTCATGTCCTGCACCTCATCGACACCCCGGGGCACGTCGACTTCGGCTACGAGGTGAGCCGCTCGCTCGCAGCCTGCGAGGGCGTCGTCCTCCTCGTGGACGCATCCCAGGGTATCGAGGCGCAGACGCTGGCGAACTGCTACCTCGCGCTCGAGCACGACCTCGAGATCGTGGCGGCGCTCAACAAGATCGACCTTCCTGCTGCCGACCCCGATCGCTACGCGGGTGAGATCGAGCAGGTGCTCGGCCTCCCCGGCGACGACATACTGCGCATCTCCGCCAAGACCGGCGAGGGCGTCGCCGACCTCCTCGACGCCGTCGTCGCCCGCATCCCCGCGCCAGTCGGGAGCCCGACGGACCCGCTGCGGGCGCTCATCTTCGACTCGCACTATGACCAGTACCGCGGCGTCGTCAACGCCATCCGCGTGGTCGACGGCACCATGCGCACGCGCTCGAAAGTCCGGCTGTTCATCGCCGGCACCACTCACGAGGTCGAGGAGATCGGCATCCGCACGCCCCACAGCGTGCCGGTGGACGAGCTCGGTCCCGGCGAAGTGGGCTACCTGATCGCCGGGATCAAGTCCGTCGGCGAGGCGAAGGTCGGTGAGACGGTCACCGACGCCGCCAAGCCGGCCGCTACACCGCTCGAGGGCTACCGCGATCCGAAGCCGATGGTCTTCTGCGGTCTCTATCCCGTCGACGGCGACGAGCTGCCCGAGCTCCGCGAAGCGCTCGAGAAGCTCCAGCTCTCCGACGCCTCGATCACCTTCGAGCCCGAGACGTCAGCCGCGCTCGGCTTCGGCTTCCGGTGCGGCTTCCTCGGCCTCCTCCACATGGAGATCGCCCGCGAGCGCCTCGAGCGCGAGTTCGACCTCTCCCTCATCGCGACCGCGCCCTCGGTCGAGTACCTCGCCCACCTCACCAACGGGCAGACGGTCGAAGTGGACAACCCGTCGGCCATGCCTCCGGCCCAGAACATCGAGTTCATCGACGAGCCGGTGCTGCGCCTCACGATCATCACACCGGCGGAGTACACAGGCACCGTCATGGACCTCGCCCAGACCCGGCGCGGGAACCTCGAGAAGATGCAGTACCTCTCGCCCGAACGGGTGGAGCTCATCTATGCCGTCCCGCTCGCGGAGGTCGTCGTCGACTTCTTCGACCAGCTGAAGAGCCGTACGAAAGGCTACGCCAGCCTCGACTACGAGCCCGCCGGCTATCAGCGCGAGGACCTGGTCAAGGTCGACATCCTCCTCAACTCGGCTCCTGTCGACGCCTTCAGCTCGATCGTGCACAAGACACGGGCACAGGAGTACGGCCGTAAGATGGCAGCGAAGCTGCGGGAGCTCATCCCTCGCCAGCTGTTCGACGTGCCGATCCAGGCTGCGATCGGCGGTCGGATCATCGCCCGCGAGACCGTGAAGGCGAGGCGGAAGGACGTCCTCGCGAAGTGCTACGGCGGCGACATCACGCGCAAGCGCAAGCTCCTCGAGAAGCAGAAAGAAGGCAAGAGGCGCATGAAGAACATCGGTCGGGTCGAGGTGCCGCAGGAAGCGTTCATCTCGGCTCTGCGCCTCGACGACTGACCGGCCTCCTCCGTGCGCTCGTCCGGGCTCCGCCCGGGGCTCCAGGCTCCCGAACGCCGATGGCCAGGGCATGAGGACCTGTGACCGGTAAAATTGCCGGTGCTGTGAGTGAGCACGACCCCACGCCGAACGACACGAGCGCTGGCGAGTCGCAATCGGCGCGCGACCTCGACGACCGAAAGGCCGCCATCCTGAAGGCAGTCGTGACCGACTACGTCCAGACGTCGGTCCCCGTCGGGTCGTCTCAGGTCGCCCGCGACCCCACTGTCGACGTGTCTCCCGCGACGGTCCGTGCCGACATGGCGGCGCTCGAGCGCGACGGCTACCTCTCCCACCCCCATACGAGCGCGGGAAGGGTGCCGACGGACAAGGGATATCGCTTCTTCGTCGACCACCTGGCGCCGCCGCTGCCGCTCGGCGCGGCGCAGCAGGAGCAGGTGCAGGAGTTCTTCTCTCGGGCGCACGGCGAGCTCGAGCGGATGCTGGCGGACACGAGCCGGCTCCTCGCCGAGCTCACCGATACCGCTGCCATCGTCGTGCCGCCGGCGCACGAGCGCCTCGTGGTCCGCTCCGCGCTGCTGACCCGCCTGTCTCCGCACGTGGCGCTGCTCGTCCTCGTGTACTCGAACGGGACGATCGACCGGCGAAGCATCGCCATCGACGAGAACGTGCCGGACGAGGACCTGCGAGCGGCCTCGAACTACATCGACGAGCACTTCTCCGGACACCCGGCGCAGCAGCTCTCGAGCGGCGGCACAGCTCTCACGCCGAGCGGCCGCGCCGAGCTCGACGCACTGGTCGAGCTGGCCCGTGACGTGATCGACACCCCCTTGTCCCTCGACCTCGTTGTCGACCAGGTCTTCGTGGGGGGGGCGTCCCGGATGCTCGAGCACTTCGAGGCGGTGGAGCAGGTGCGGGCGGTCATGTCGATCCTCGAGCAGTCTTTCGTCGTCGTCTCGCTGCTGCGCGACGTGCTCACGAAGGGCCAGCGCGTGTCGATCGGGTCCGAGCACGGACTCGAGTCGCTGGCAGAGTGCTCGCTCGTCGTGGCTCCGTTCGGCTCCGAGGGCGAAGCCGTCGGGACGATCGGTATCCTCGGGCCGACGCGCATGGACTACCCGCAGGCGCTGGCAGCCGTGGCCGTCGTGGGGCAGAGGCTGTCGCGCGAGCTCGAGAACGAGTAGCCGGGCGGCGTCGACAGGTGCGAGCAATGAGCCGGAAGCGAGCCCGATGAGTGTGGCAACCGACTACTACGAACTCCTCGGCGTCGGTCGCGACGCGACCGACGAGGAGCTGAAGCGCGCCTATCGACGGCTCGCACGAGAGCTGCACCCCGACGCGAACCCGGGGGACGCCGAAGCGGAGGAGCGCTTCAAGCAGGTGACGCTCGCCTACGAGACACTCCGCGACCCGGAGCGGCGCCAGCGTTACGACATGTTCGGCCCCGATGCCGTTCGCGGCACGGGAGGAGGCGGCCCGGGTGGCGCGGGCGGCGACCCCTTCGGGTTCGGCGTGAACCTCGGCGACATCTTCGAGACGTTCTTCGGTGGCCAGCAGGGCGGGTTCGGCGCCACGGCGCGGCCTGGTGCGAGGCGTGGGTCGGACGCCGAGGTGTTCCT
This sequence comes from Actinomycetes bacterium, assembly GCA_021785095.1. The sequence continues at coordinate 6,007 of JAJYGM010000446.1, read as the reverse complement.
CGACCTGACGCTCGCCGAGGCGGCCTTCGGCGCCGAGAAGGACCTGACCGTGCAACTTCCGGTTGCCTGCGATGCCTGTGGCGGGAGCGGCGCGCGGGCCGGGACGACCCCGACCACCTGCCCCGACTGCCGCGGGACGGGGCAGGTACAGCGGGTGCGGCAGTCGTTTCTCGGCCAGATGGTCACGAGCTCACCGTGCGGGCGCTGCCACGGCCTCGGCGAGGTCATCGCGAGCCCGTGCCCCGACTGCCGGGGGGAGGGTAGGCGGACGAGGGAGCGGACCCTCACCGCCGAGGTGCCGGCCGGCGTCGACGACGGCGCGACGCTGCGGATCTCGGGAGCGGGCCCGGCGGCCCTGCGTGGTGGCGTGCCAGGAGACCTCTACGTGCACCTGCGCGTGGCAGCCGAAGCAAACCTCCGGCGAGCCGGGACCGACCTCCTCGCGAACGTGCCCGTGTCAATCGCGCAGGCGGCTCTCGGGACGAGCGTCGAGGTGGAGGGGCTCGAAGGCCCGATCACCGTCGACATCCCCGCCGGGGTGCAATCCGGCTCGGTCATCCGCATCGGCGGTCAGGGCGTGCCCAGGCTGCGGAGTCGCCACCGGGGCGACCTGCTCGTGACCGTCGACGTCGAGACTCCGACGAAGCTCTCGAAGGAAGAAGAGGAGCTCCTGCGCCACCTCGCCCAGCTGCGCGGCGAGGAGGTCGCCCCGCCCGATCAGGGCCTCCTGTCCAAGATCCGTTCGAGCTTCCGCTGACCGCTTCCGAGCCCAACGCTTCGCCCGCGCTGCGGTCTGCCACGGCGCTCGTCTACGTCGACGACCTCGAGGCGCCCTCCCTCTCCCCGGACGACGCCCGCCACCTCGGTTCGGCCAGGCGGGTCCGTGACGGCGAGATCGTCGTCGCGAGCGACGGCCGCGGCGGCTGGAGAGCATGCCGGGCGGCCGGCGGCGGTCCCAGTCGCGGTGGGGGGCGAGACGCCGAGCCGCGGCTGCGCCTCGAGGTCGACGGTCCGATCGAGCGCGAGCTCTCACCGGTGCCGGCCATCACGGTGGCCTTCTCCCTCGCCAAGGGCGACCGGACGCAGTGGGCTGCCGCCAAGCTGGCCGAGCTGGGCATCGACCGCATCGTTCCCCTCATCTGCGACCGCACGGTGGTCCGGCCCGGGGACGAGGGCGGGCGGCTTCGCAGCCTCCGCCTCCGACGGATCGTGCGGGAGGCGGCGATGCAGGCCCGGCTGGTGCATTTGCCCGAGGTAGCCGAGCCGTGCTCCTCGCGTGAGGCCGTCGCAGGCGGGGTCGCCCCGCCTGCTCGGCTCTGCATCGCCGAGCCGGGAGGAGAGGTCCCGTCGCTCGCGACACCCGCGATCCTCGTCGGTCCCGAAGGGGGTTGGTCCTGCGAAGAGCTCGCCATCGCGGCCGGCGAGAGCATCAGGCCGGTTGCACTCGGCACGAGCGTCCTCCGGGTCGAGACGGCCGCCGTCGTCGGCGGCGCGATCCTCACGGCGCTTCGCAGCGGCCTCGTGCGTCCTGTCTGATCCTCTCGCGGGGCACCTCACGACAAGTCGCGGCAGATCACGCTCAGTGACGCGTTCGGCCACGCTCAGTGTGATTCCCGACGCAAATCGTGGTGTAATAGTGGTCGGTAGCGGTTACAGCCCTCGAATGAGCCTGCTGCAGCCGCCGAGCACCGAGAAGTCGCCGTCGTACGGCAATTACCGCGACCGGGGCAAGATCAGCCCTCCCGGCCGAGGAGGTGGCTCGGACCGGCCAGGCGGCCCGAACGGAGAGTTGCACATGCGGCAGCAGGGGATCATCGACGACGAGGCGGCGGCCCGGTACGCCCAGGCGGTCGGGTACCGGCTGCGCGCCGTCCGCCGCCAGAAGCGCCTGTCCCTGCAGGCCGTCGAGAAGGCATCTGGCGAGGAGTTCAAGGCCTCGGTGCTCGGCGCCTACGAGCGGGGCGAGCGGACCATCTCGGTACCCCGCCTCCAGCGCCTCGCACAGATCTACGACGTGCCCGTCGACCAGCTGCTCCCGAGCGACACCTCGAACCCGCTCAACCGGGCGTCGCAGATGGGCGCGGCGCGCGCGGGCGGTGGCGAACGGCGCAACCGAAAGATCACGATCGACCTCGTGCGCCTGAACGAGGCACGCGGTCCCGAGCGCGATCTGCTCCGCCACTTCCTCGCGTCGGTACAGGTCCAGCGGCAAGACTTCAACGGCAAGGTGCTGACGATCCGCGAGGACGACCTCCGGGTGATGGCGTCGATGTTCGGCCGCAACGTCGACGCCCTCGTCAGCCGGCTCGAGGAGCTCGGACTCCTGCTCCCCGTGGCCGGCAACGGCACCGCCTGAGCGGACTCCGGCGACAAGGCGGGGACGCGGGGGATCAGTAGCGTCGCGTTGCGATGTGCGAGACACAGCCCGGCCAGCCTGCAGCCCGCGAACGTCCGGCGCCGGCGGTCTACGTCCACATCCCGTTCTGCCCGTCGCGTTGCGACTACTGCGCCTTCGCGACGTGGACGGACCGCCACGAGCTCCGCTCGGCCTACACCGATGCCTGCCTCCGGCACATCGCCGAGGTGCAACGGCAGCCGGCAGACACCGTCTATCTCGGCGGGGGGACTCCTTCGCAGCTCGCCACGGCCGACCTCCTCCGTCTACTGGAGGCGATCGACACCGCACCGGCAGCCGAGATCACCGTCGAGGCGAACCCGGAGGACGTGAGCCCGCAGTGGGCGCTGGCGGCCGCCGAGGCCGGTGCGACCCGGATCTCGCTCGGGGTCCAGTCGCTCGATGCTCACGTGCTGCGCGGTCTGGGTCGGCGGCACGACCCCGCCGCCGCCCGAAGCGCCGTCGCCGCCATCGCCGCAGCCGGGATCACGTCGTACAGCGTCGACCTCATATACGGCGGTGCCGGCGAGACCGACGGCAGCTGGCGGGCGACCATCAAAGGCATCCTCGGGCTCGAGCCGGCGCCAACCCATGTGAGCGCCTACGCCCTCACGGTCGAGGCGGGGACGCCCCTCTCGCGTGATCCGGCCCGCCATCCCGACGAGGACGTGCAGGCGGCCAGGTACGAGATCGCGGACAGGATGCTCGCGGACGCCGGACTCGAGTGGTACGAGATCTCGAACTGGGCACGGCCCGGGCAGGAGAGCCGTCACAACCTCAACTACTGGCTGCAGGGCGACTACCTCGCAATCGGCGCCGCCGCTCACGGCCATCTCGACGGGCGCCGGTGGTGGAACCTGCGGACGCCCGAGCGCTACATCGGCGCCGTCGAACGAGGTGACGACCCCGTCGCGGCGTCGGAGCACCTCGACCCCGCACAACGGGCGTTCGAAGCCCTCGAGCTCTCGCTGCGGACCAGCCACGGCGTGCCCGCTGCCGCTCTCCCGCTCGGGGAGGATCCGGCCTTCGACCGTCTTGTCACCCCGGCGCCAGACAAAAGCGATCGTGTCGTGCTCACGCTCACCGGCCGCCTGCTCGCCAACCAGGTCGCTCTCCGCCTGCGCATCCCGCCACCGGCCGTGCCGACCCACGGCAGCGGGCACAGCGACGGCAGCGGGCACAGCGGGCACCGAGCGCACCTGCTGAGTCAGATCACCTGAAACGTCAAGAGAGGCCGCTACACTCGCCCATATGCCTGACCCCATTCGTTGGATGAGCACGAGCGAGGCGGCCGACTACCTCGGCGTCAACACTCGTACGCTGTACCGCCTCATCGACGAAGGGGACCTTCCGGCCTACAAGATCGGCCGGGTGATCCGGCTGCAGGAGGGCGACGTCCTTGCATTCGTCGAGCGTGCGAGGATCAAGCCGGGTGCGCTCGAGCACCTCTACCCGCTGCCGGCGAAGAGCGAGGCCTGACCGATCCAGATGGCCGACAGCCAACCGGACTGCCTCTTCTGCCGCATCCTGGAGGGCGACGCTCCTTCAACCGAGGTGCTGTCCAGCGACAACACCTACGCCTTCCGCGACATCAACCCGATGGCGCCGACACACGTCCTCGTCATCCCGCGCCGGCACGTCACCGACGCCGCCGCCGTCGGCGCCGAGCACGGCGGCATCCTCGCCGAGATGTTCGACAGCGCGCGCCAGGTGGCGGACCAGGAGGGGCTCGCCGGCGGCTACCGGCTCGTCTTCAACGTGGGCGACGACTCCGGCAACACCGTCCCGCACCTCCACCTCCACGTCCTCGGCGGCCGCCGGTTCGGCTGGCCCCCCGGTTGACGCAGGAAAAACGCGGATCCGCCGGTAACCTGCGCTCGATCACCGTGCCCGACACCCAGGTCAAGATCCTCGTTCCGGGGAACCATCTCATGATCGGCCTGCTCGGCCAGCAGGACGAGCTGCTGAGGGTGGTCGAGCAAGCTTTCGAGGGCACCCAGATCCACGTCCGCGGCAACGAGATCAACGTCACCGGTCACGACGCCGAGCGCGTCGGGAAGCTGTTCGAGGAGCTCGTGGCCCTCCTCGAGCGCGGCCATGGCCTCGACTTCACAAACCTCCGCCGCTCCATCGAGATGGTGAAGGAGGACATCCGGCCCTCAGAGGTCCTCGCAGCCGAAGTGGCGCGGTCGTCCAGGGGGCGCCGGGTCCACCCGAAGACCGCCGGTCAGAAACGCTACGCGGACGCCATCGCCGCCAACGTCCTCACATTCGGGATCGGCCCGGCCGGCACAGGCAAGTCCTATCTCGCCGTCGCGCTCGCCGTGCAGGCGCTGCAGGCGAAAGAGGTCAACCGGATCATCCTGACGAGGCCGGCGGTCGAGGCTGGAGAGCGACTCGGGTTCCTGCCAGGCGACCTCATGGCGAAAGTCGATCCCTATCTCCGTCCCCTCTACGACGCCCTCTACGACATGCTCGAGCCCGAGGGCACGCAGCGCCTCATGGAGCGCGGGGCGATCGAGGTCGCGCCGCTCGCCTACATGCGCGGACGCACGCTCAACGCGAGCTTCGTGATCCTCGACGAGGCTCAGAACACGACAGCCGAGCAGATGAAGATGTTCCTCACCCGCATCGGGTTCGGCACGAAAGTCGTCGTGACCGGCGACGTGACGCAAATCGACATCCCGGGCGGCGCCGCCAAGTCCGGGCTCGTCGGCCTCGAGGACGTGCTCAGCGGCATCGACGACATAGCGTTCGTGCAGCTCGGGCAGGCCGACGTCGTCCGCCACAGGATCGTGCGCGACATCGTGAGCGCGTACGACCGTCACACCGCGCGGCGCGCAGGCATCGCCCCGACCGAGGAGACGGGGCGGCATGGCGATCCAGGTCTTCGTCGCTGACGAGCAGTCCGACCGGCCCGTCGAACCGGGCCGCTGGCGCGACCTCGCCGAGCGAGTGCTCGCCGACCGTCAGATCACGGGACCGGCGGAGTTGAACGTCCTCTTCGTGGACGAGGGGGCGATTGCGTCGTTGAACGAGCGTTTCTTGGGGAGGAAAGGGCCGACCGACGTGCTGTCCTTCCCCATCGAGGACGAGCTCGACGCGCCCGGTCCCCCGCCGTCCGGCCAAGGCGCTGCCGTGACCGGGCCGGGCCGGGATCTGCCACCCGAGGAGGACCGTGTGCCGGTGCTCGTCGGCGACGTCGTGATCTGCCCGGAAGTCGCCTGGCGCAACGCTCCTCGACATGCCGGCACCTACGAGGACGAGCTCGCGCTGCTGCTCGTGCACGGCATCCTCCACCTGCTCGGGATGGACCACGACGAGGACGAGGAAGCCGAGGAGATGGAGGCGCTCGAGCGTGAGCTGCTCGGGCGGTACCACGGCCCGGCCGAGGACGGCGGCAGCGTCTCGTGATCGCCGCCGTCTTCACCGCTGACGACGGCATCCTCCTCGCGGCCGTCGTGATCCTCCTCATGTTCTCGGCGGTACTGGCGCTCGCGGAGACGGGCCTCACACGCATGTCCCGTCCGAAGGCGAAAGCACTCGTCGACGCTCGCCACCGCGGCGCGAGGGCCCTCCAACGGCTCGTCGAGCAGCCGGAGCACTTCCTCG
>JAJYGM010000375.1 GCA_021785095.1 Actinomycetes bacterium | reverse complement strand
GCCGCGCACGAGGTCGATGGTGTCGAGCTGATCGGCCAGCCCCGCATATGTCGCGGGGTCGTTGAAGTCGCCGCGGTGGTACGTGATCCGCGACGCCATGTCGTCCCAGGTCTCGCGGTCGATCGGCTGGGAGCGCGAGAACTTGTCGAGCGAGGCCTTGAGCTCGGCGCGGAACGCCTCATCGCTGTACTCGCGGCGCCCGACGCAGACCAGCGTGAACTCGTGGGGCAGCAGGTGGGTGCGCCACAGCTGGAACAGCGCTGGCACGACCTTGCGGTGCGCGAGGTCGCCGGTGGCGCCGAACAGGACGAAGACGTTGGGGTCCGGCACGCGCTCGAGGCGCAGGCCCTCGCGGAGCGGGTTCTCGGCGGCCTTGGGGGCGCTCGCGCGGCGACGGGCCTCCGTGGCCAGCCGCAGCTCCCGCATCGTGCGCGGGGCGTCCTTCCTCGGCGGCGGGGCGGGCGCGGGCGTCAAGGGCTCGGTCGCGGGCACCCGCGGCTCCGTCGGCGCCACAGGCTCGGCGGCGCGCGCGGTCGGATCCGCCATGCGCGGGCCGGGTTCGGTTGCCGGCGGTGTCTCGGCCTGTCCATCGACCAGCGAGGCTGCAGTCGTCGATGTCGTGGCGGGGTTCGGCTTCGTGCGCGCCATCGCTATCTGGTCTCGACGGGGCGGCTTCGCATGGGACAACTCCGGGCGGCGAGCGGCCTTGCGGCCGCACTTCGCTGAGAGCATAGGCCGGGTCGCCGGACAGCGACGGGCGGCCGCCAAGAGGCGTCGAGGCGTGCGTCCACCCCGCCCGCCGAGCGAGTGGCGCGCCCGATGCGCCAGCTTCGCCTCAAGACGCTCAGCGCCCTCCCATCGACGCTGCCTCGATGGCGAGCACCTTGCCGAGCCGGCGCTTGTGCCGCGGGGCGCCGGAGAACACGGCACCGAGGAACGCGAGCGAGCACTCCAGCGCGGGCTCGACCCCGATCACCCGGGCGCCGAGCGTGAGCACGTTCATGTCGTCGTGCTCCACGCCCTGGTGCGCCGAGTACGTGTCGTGGCACAGGCCCGCCCGGACCCCGCGCATCTTGTTGGCCGCGATTGAGGCGCCCACGCCCGAGCCGCAGATCAGGATCCCGCGATCGGCGGTGCCCTCCTGGAGGGCGAGCCCGAGCGCCAGCGAGAAGTCGGGGTAGTCATCCGACGGGTCGGACCCGTCGCCCCCCAGGTCGATCAGCTCGTGATCGTTGCCCACGGCGGCGCGGAGCTTCGCGAGGAGCTCAGCCTTGAGCGCTGCCCCCGCATGGTCGGCTGCAAACGCGACGCGCATCTTGGCACCTCAGTCGTGGCCGGGGTCGCTGGACGGGGTGCGGTCCGTGCCGGACGCGCCCGCAGCGAGCGACGGGTGGTGGCCGTGAGGGGTCGATCCGGACGGCACGCGGCCGTGGAACCCGTCGCGAACGACGCGCCGAGCCACGTCTGCCACCTTGTCGGCGGTGAACCCGAACTCCTTGAAAATCGTCCCTGCTGGTGCGCTGGCGCCGAAGTGGTCGAGCGCGATGATCGCGCCCTCGTCGCCCGCCCAGCGGTCCCAGCCGAGCGAGACGCCGACCTCGACCGTCACGCGCTTGCGCACGGAGGGCGGCAGGACGGCGTCGCGGTACGAGGCGTCCTGCGCCTCGAAGCGCTCCCAGCAGGGCAGGCTCACCACCCGGGTGGCGATGCCGTCTGCCTCGAGCGCATCCGCGGCAGCGGCGCACAGCTGGAGCTCGGACCCCGTCCCGATGAGGATCACGTCGGGCGTCCTGCCGCCTGCGGCGTCGCGCAGGACGTAGCCGCCGCGCCGCACGCCCTCGCGCGCGTGCTCCTTCGTGCCCGGCAGCGTCGGCAGCTTCTGGCGGGTGAACGCCAGCGCCACCGGCCCGGGCTCAGCGCCCTCAAGCGTCGGTCGCTCCACGGCCAGCGCCCAGGCAGCGGCCGCCTCGTTGCCGTCGCCCGGACGGACGAACCACAGGTTGGGGATCGCTCGCAGCGCCGCGTAGTGCTCCACCGGCTGGTGGGTCGGCCCGTCCTCGCCCAGGCCCACCGAGTCGTGGGTCCAGACGTAGGTCACGTGGAGGCCGGACAGCGCCGCCAGGCGCACGGCGCCCCGCATGTAGTCGCTGAACGTGAGGAAGGTGGCGGCGTAGGGGAGGAACCCGCCGTGGTAGGCGATGCCGTTGGCGATCGAGCCCATGCCGTGCTCGCGGACGCCGAAGCGCAGGTTGCGCCCGGGGTTGTCGGCCTCGAAAAGGTCAGGGCCACTGGCCTTCACGTCCGTCAGGTTCGACTCGGACAGGTCGGCCGACCCGCCGAACAGCTCGGGCAGCGCGGCCGCCAGCACCTGGATCGAATCCTGGCTCGCGTTGCGGGTGGCCACCTCGGAGCCCGTGTCCCAGGACGGCAGCGCCGCGTCCCAGCCCTGCGCGAGCCGACCGGCCAGGCGGCGCTGGAGCTCGGCGGCCTCGGCCGGGTGGGCCCTCGCATAGGCGTCGTACTT
>JAJYGM010000126.1 GCA_021785095.1 Actinomycetes bacterium | reverse complement strand
TCAGCTCGAAGCCGCCTTCGGGCTGGTGCGATTCGTCCCGATCGCGGCGTAGGACTCATTGCCATGGGCGGGCGCCGCTGAACACGCGTATGCGAGCGGCGCCCGCTCGCCAGCTGCCTGCCCGAAGCCAATCTGGAGGTCATCGTGCGATCCGACATCGTGCCCGGCGTCACGTTCCCCGACTACGAGCTCCCCGACCAGGCCGGCCGGCGGCGGAAGCTCTCTGAGCTCCAGGGTTCGGACCCGATGATCCTGGTCCTCTCCCGTGGCCACTTCTGTCCCAAGGACCGGCGGCAGCTGCGCAACCTCGTCGAGCTGTACCCGGAGATCCGCGTGGCGTACACGAAGGTCGTCACGATCAGCACCGACAACCTGCTCGAGACGAACGAGATGCGCGATGCGCTCGGCGCCGGCTGGCCGTTTCTCTCCGATCCGGGTCGCATCGTCCAGAAGGACCTCGACATCGCCGAATACACCGACCCGACGCACGACCCGATGATCCCCCACACGCTCGTGCTCGGGCCCGGGCTGCGGATCAACTCGGTCTACAACGGCTACTGGTATTGGGGCCGCCCATCGAACGAGGACCTCCGGCGCGACCTTCGCGACGTGACCCGAGCGATCAGGCCCGACTGGGATCTCGGGGCACCCGGCCTGCGCAAGGGCTGGGAACGCGGCGAGCGCGACGCCTTCTGGCCGTACGGGCGCTCGATGCGCGAGGTCATCGCCGAGGCTCCCGAGGCCTGACGGGAGGTCAGCGCCGCGGCGGACGCTCGGGTCCGTCGCCGAACTCGACGATCACCCGCCATCGGCGCAGTCGACCACGGCGCGCAAGGTGACCCACGAGCGACTCCTCGCCGATCACGATCGCGAGGGCGGCCCGGCCGCGCCAGGTCGTGCAGTGGGCCGCCAGGCGTCGGGCGACCGCAGCCCTGGTCTCGCTGACAGCGACGAGTGCGACGGTGACGTCCGTCGACACGATCACGCGGCCACCGGCGCGATGGGCCTCGCGCAGTAGGGGTGGATCGGCCGACGGGCCGAGCGTCAGCGTGGTGGCGAAGAGCCGGCCCCGGCCGCCGAGCGCCCGAGAGATGGCTTTCAACGCGGCAGCGCTGGACGGCGCGAACACGAGCGAGTCCAGCGCGTAGGCACCGGTTGCGGCCACCCTGGGCAGCCGTGAGAAGCTGCCGCGCGCGAATCGGACCGATCGTCCCGTGCCGTGACCCGCCCGCTGCCTCGCCTCTCTGACGGCTCGGGCGGCGACGTCAAGGCCGACGACTTGGGCGCCGGTCCGAGCGTGGACCTCGCGGGCGACATCGCCGACGCCGCAGCCGAGATCGATGAGGAGCGAGTCGCCCGTCGGGCGCAGGAGCTCGGTTAGGGCACCGAAATCCTCCAGGGTGAGGTACCCGTGCGACTCGAGGTCGGGCGCGATGGCCGACGCTCGAAGGAAGCATCGCCCTTCGGGCGAGCCGGCGAGTAGCCGGTACGTGAGCTCGAAGTAGGCACCGATGACCGCGCCGGTAATCCTGTCGCGGACCGTAGGTGCGTCGAGGGTCACGCTCGCACACCCCTGGGACCGGGGCGAGGGTCAGTCGTGCTCGCCTTCGGCGATCTCGGCCAGCCGCTCGGCGTCGCGGATCACCACCTGGTGACGCACCGTGTCGAGCAGGCCCCGCTCCCGGAAGTCGCCGAGCGTGTGGGCAAGGGTCTCGCGGGTGGTCCCGATCATGTCGGCCAGCTCCTGCTGGGTGAGGCGCGCCTCGATGAGCGTGCCGCGCGTGCTCTTGACGCCGAACCGCCCGGCGAGGTCGATGAGCCGCCGGGCCAGGCGCTGCCCGACGCGCTGGTAGGCCATCGCCTCGAGCTCTCGCTCGGCCTCCTGGAGCCGCCGCGAAAGATGGCGGATCACGTTCACCCCGATGGACGGATAGCGCTCGATGAGCCGGCGCAGCTCGTCGGGGGTGATCGTGCAGATGACCGCCTGGTCGAGCGTCTCGGCGTACGCCTCGGGCAGCCGGTCCTGCCCGAGCAGGCTCATGTCGCCCAGGATCGTGCCCTTCTCGTAGATGTCGAGCGTGAGCTGCTTGCCGTCAGGCGTCATGCGGTAGACCCGCACTCGGCCCTTCTTGAGGATGTGGATTCGGTCGGGCGGGTCGTCGGGCGAGAGGATCTGCTGGCCCGCGATGCAGTGGGTCATTGTCGTGGCGTGGCCGATCGCCTCGATGTCGGCGGGGCGCAGCCCGGCGAAGAGCTCGAGTTCGGAGAGGAGGCCGAGCTTCTCGGCGAGCGAGCGGCTGGCCGGGCGGTCGGCGGTGGCGGGCGTCATCGAGGTGAGTGTAGGCATCACGCCACGAGCTCGACGAGTGATCCGGCGGCGAACGGCGCATCCACCACCAGCCCGAGCCGTGCGTAGAGCGCGGCGGGCAGCCCGAGGTCGGCGAGGAAGAGCCGCCCGGCGCGCCCGCGCCCGGCCGGGGTCAGGAGCCCGGTCTTGGGGAGCGCGAGAGTGAGCGTCGCCGTC
>JAJYGM010000306.1 GCA_021785095.1 Actinomycetes bacterium | reverse complement strand
CGTCTCACGAGCCGGAACGGCGCACGTCATCACGAGGCCGGTGCGTCACAGCAACAGATTCGCGTTGATGCCAGAGGAAGTCTGGGTGTAGGCCGCTTGGCGCCCTTGACCCAGGACGTCCACGATACCGGGTCAACTCCAGGCGTATGGGTCTCTACACTAGAGGCTACGGAGGCTAGGTCACACCCGGAGGATGGCAGCCGTGCTGCGGGACCCGGTGGCATGAACCCGCTCCCGGGATTCCTTCCCGGTGTGGCGGCCTCCTTCGTTGTCGGCGCGGTGTCGAGCGGGCGCGCCGCGCGGGCCCTCGGGGGGGCGCGAGCGGTGGCCTTCGGGTTGGTGCTGTTCGCGGGGATCATCGCGTCGGCGACGTTGACCCCCTACACGGGGGCGGCACCGGGGTCGCAGCATCCCGGGACCTGCGACTTCACCCGTATTGGCCCCGCCTCGATGCAGGACCTGCTGAGGGTCGGCGACGTCAGCGGGAACGTCCTGCTGTTCGTGCCGCTCGGAGTCTGTCTCGCGCTCCTCCCTCGGTCCCGGTCGAAGGCGACCCTGATCGTCGCAGCGGTCGCATTCCCATTCCTGATCGAGGGGACGCAGCTGCTCGTGCCGATGCTCTCGCGACAGTGTGAGTCGGCGGACATCGTGGACAACCTGACGGGACTGTTCGCCGGCCTCGCCCTCGGGGCCCTCGCCAGGTTGCTCTTCACCCGCGTCTCGACCCGTTCGGACCTCCGCGACTGAAGGCGTCAGGGAGCTCTCGACGGGTCGCGCAGGGCACCACTCCGATCCTGTCGACATGCTCCCCGTCGGCGTCGGGCATGGTTCACGAATCCCGCCGGCCTCATCACGACCCGGAGAGCGCCTCGACGAGTTCGCGGTAGTGGCGTCGCATGCGGGGCTCCGGCAACGTGCTGTTGTGATAGAGCACCACGGCTTCGCCGCCGTGGCGGCGACACACGTCGACGATTCCCCGGGTCCTGGCCGCGGCTTCGTCAGCGCCAAGGTGCATGTACTCGAGCAGCGTCGCGTCCATGACGAGAAGCGGTCGCTCCCGGATGCCGAGGCGCCTCCGCTCGACGAGATCGAAGACCGGGTACTCGCGGCACGTGCCGGCGCGAAAGCCGATCCGCTCCGCGAACCCGAGCGTCGAGTCGTGCGCGAACCCCGTCGAGGCCTGGCAGCGCCACGTCAGTGGGTTGTCGAAGCGCAGGAAGTGCTGCCGCACGCCCCACGCCGGCTGCTCGAAACCTGCGGCGCGGCACGCCGCTCGAAGCGCGTCGAGCTCCATCCGCATCCGCTCGCCGGACTTGAAGCTTGCGTAGCTCCCGTGGAGGCCCACCTCGTGGCCGCGCTGGTGGATGCGCCTCAGGAGATCCGTGAACCGAGGTCCGGAGAGCCGGTAACGAAAGTCAGGATCGCCGGGGACGTTGCCCGCCATCACGTAGAACGTGCTGGTCAGGCCGTGGCGCTCGCTCACGCCCATGAGGAAGTCGAACGTGTCGAGCGGGTCGCGGTCGACGCGGTCGTGACGTGCGTCCACGATCGCGAGCACGCGCCGGGCGGCAAGGGTCGCGTCATGCCGGTGGAAGACGTCGCCGACCACGGATCGCGCGGCGCTCCCGATCGTCTGGCCCACCGCGGTCCAGGGTCGGTCGATGTCATGCGTCAGCCGGAGGCGGAAGGCGGCCGGCCGCCGCGCCAGCGCCGGCCAGAGCGTGTGGATCGCCGTCCAGAGCAGGTCGACGTACTCGTCCGCGAGGGGACGCTCGAGGAATCCGGCGCGGTCGCAGAGGGAGGCACCGGCGGGGAACCTCCCGTGCCGGTCATGCACCGGGTTCGCCACCTCCTCGTACCGCGTGAGCAGGAAGAAGACCCCGCCGAACACGTCCACGGAGAGGTCGAACCCGTCCCCGGTTCGCACCATCGGGCTCCCCGACGAGCCGGGCTTCCCGAACAGGACCGGCACGTGACCTCTCGGGCCATGCCGCCGGGCGGTGCCATCCGCATCACGGACCGTATCGAGCGCGACGCCTGCCAACGGCAGGGTGGGCATCGACGACTGCGTCAGCCAGGCGCCGGTGTCCGTCGCGAAGAGCCCGTCCGGCAGGGTGAGCTCGCGGTTCGCGGGATCCCCTGCGACTCGGATCGACACGGACCGCCGATCGTCGAACTCGAGCTCGTAGGCGAGACCGAGCCATTCCGACAGCACCACGTCGAAGACGTACCGGCGCTCCTCGGCGTACGTGCCGGCGGTGCGGACGAGGAGCACCGGCGGGACCGCCGGGGCGTCCGCATCCTGGGGCGCGGTCGCCGGCCCGCCCCCTGGAGCGGTCACGGGTGGCGCCTGCAGGTCGGTCGGCGGGTCCTGCACGGCGCTCACACGACCGTCGGCGGGGGACCGCTGATCGGGTCGGGGCCCGGAGTGGGAAGCGCCAGGGCCTCGCGGACGCGGCCGCGGATCGCATACCAGGACACGCCGCCGTACAGCACATACGTCACGCAGCGTGCCGCGCTGAGCAGGACG
>JAJYGM010000797.1 GCA_021785095.1 Actinomycetes bacterium | reverse complement strand
CAGGTGAGACGAGCGCCTCGCCGAGCTGACCGAGGAGCTTCTCGGGCTTGTAGAACCTCCCCCGCAGGAGGCTTCCGACGACGCCGTGCTGCTTGGACAGGTACCGGACCGAGGTCCCCACGCCGATCCTCAGCGAGAGATCGAGGAGCTTGGCCGGGCTGATCGGCGGTGCGAGCCCCATGCGGAGCGGCAGCGTGATCCCCGCTTCCCGCATCGACGAGAGCCAGGAGACGAGCACCTTCGGGTCGAAGCAGAGTTGGTTGACCATGAAGCTCGCGTACGGCTGCTTCTGCTGCAGCGCCTCGAACAGCGCCTCGTCGGAGATCTTCGGGTGGCCCTCGGGGTAGCAGCCGACGCTGAGGGTGAACCCGTGGTCCATCGTCGAGAGGTCCTCGATGAGCTCCGCGGCAGACGTGTAGCTCCCCTCGGGCTCCTCGGCGTCACCCCCGATCACGTACAGGTCCTTCACGCCGATGCGCTGGAGCTTCTCGACGACCTCGGCAAGATACGCCTTGTCCGGCACCTGGCGTGCGGCGAGGTGGGGACGGACCCGGTGCCCGGCCCGCGTGAGCGACTCGGTGTAGTCGAGCGTCCGCTGGATCCCGAACTTGGCCGAGCAGGTGACGGCGACCGTGGTCTCCTTCGGAATCAAGGCCAGCTGCTCCTGCACGCTCTTCATGGGGATCACCTCGACGTCCCCGGTGCGCGCCAGCGCCGCGATCCTCGCTTCGACGTCTTCGAGCGGTCCCATCAGCGTCGATCAGAGCTCACGTGCGGCGCGCGCGAGCTCGAGCGTGGGCGACCCATGCAGGGACCGACCGGGGGGTGCCACTCGCGACGCGCGTGGGCTCGACCGCCGACGATGCGCCAGGTCCCGACGACGGGTGGCTGTCATGCGCTCTCGGCCGCAATGCCCTCGCGCCTCCAGCCGCCCGGGTACTCGCGCCGCACGACCTCGGAGAACGGGACAGGGCTGACCAAGGCCCTGACCTCCTTCTGCTTGTGAGGCTGGACCGTCGTCTTGCGGGACCCGCCGCCGGGTTCGCCCCAGACGACCTTGAGCTCCGTGCCGAGCTCGATGTCGTGGTCCACGGTCGCGAGCGACAGCGCCCGCCGCTCGTTCGAGCTGTAGCCGGTGAAGAGCGAGAGGCCGACGACCGAGCCGTCCGCGTCGATGACGGCGTCGTAGTTGGAAGAGCCGTAGTTGGCGTTCGGCAAGTCGAAGAACTGGTAGCCCGGCCCCTCCGTGTCGAGCAGCGAGGCCAAGATGTCGGCCACGTCCTCGGCGTTCCAGGCCAAGGTCACCTTCTTGCGCTGGGTCGTGCCGTCGATCGCCTGGAGGGCGTCTTTCCCGATGAAGTCGTGGTCGAACTTTACGAAGGCGCCGTAGCCGAGCTCCCAGGGGTTCAGGTAGTAGTCCTCGATGTCGTCCGACACGAAGCTGCCGGCCAGAGCATTCGTCGCCTCGTAGCCGTCGACGGGGCACCATTCCCGATAGCTGCGGAGCTCCTCGCCCGTGTAGATGCCCGGGAGCGGCGAGGGGATCCAGCCCGACTCCAACGTGTTCGAGGAGTAGGCCCGCGAGCCGCAGGGCTCGATGCCGAACTCCTGTCCCGCCGAGAGGATGGCGTCGCGGATCTTCTCGTAGGTCCCGTACGGCCCCCAGATCTCGAGGCCCGGGGCGCCCGACATGCCGTGGCGAAGCGTCCGAACCCTGTCACCGGCGATGTCCATGTAGCCCATGTGGAAGAACTTGACCTGGTCGACGGTGCCTCCGTTGAGCTTCTCGATGATCTGCCAGGCGCGCGGCCCTTGGATCTGGAACCGCCAGTACTTACGGGTCACGGCCTTGCCGTAGGGGCGGGACGGCGACCGGTCGTCCTTCTCCACCTCGAGGCTCTTGTACCCCCCGTGCTCGGCCTGGAAGAGCAGCCAGTTCGCGACCGGTGCCCGGCCCACGAAGACGTAGTCGTCCTCGCCTTCGTGGAAGAGGATCCCGTCGCCGATCACATTGCCGGCAGGGGTCGTGGGCACGAATTGCTTGGCCCGGTCGACGGGGAAGCTGGCGACGCTGTTGATGCCGGTGTCCGAGATCAGCTTGATCGCGTCCGAGCCCTTGATGAACAGGTTCACCATGTGGTGAGACTGGTCGAACAGCACCGCCGTCTCCCGCCAGGCGATCTGCTCGCGGCGCCAGTTGGTGAACTCGGCGGGCACCACCGGGTAGATGTACGCCCCGAGCTGGGAATTGCGCAGGAGCTCGACCGTGTTCCCAGACTGGTCCAGCAGTTCCTGAAGGTTCTGTGCGCTCATCGATTCCTGCCTTCTTGGAGTGTCCGTCGGTTGTCGCTCATTCTCGGGCGTTTCAGACGCCCCCTCGATCATGCACCACCGTGCTCAGCCGGTCACCTCGAAATCTTCGCCAGGCGCGCGAAATCCCCCGACCCTCGGGCGCCACGGCCGCAGACAGTACCCGAGCCCGCGCGACCGGCCACGGTCCGTCGCCTCCCTCCTACGGGTTGCCCGCGGA
>JAJYGM010000776.1 GCA_021785095.1 Actinomycetes bacterium | reverse complement strand
GGACGTC
Organism: Actinomycetes bacterium; assembly: GCA_021785095.1. The sequence goes on along the minus strand of JAJYGM010000776.1, from coordinate 2,527 downwards.
CTCGAACCGGGTGCCCAAGCGACGAGCAGCCGCCGGTCGCAGCAGTCGATCAGCCTGAGGAAAGCAGCCGATCGCCTGAGGAGCGCCGCACAGTCTGAAGAAAGCCGCACAGCCTGAAGGATGGCGACCGCCCGGGCTTCTCGGCCGCCTTGACCGGACCGAGTGGTGACTCATAGGGTCGCAGCGGCAGCCCTCTACCACAGTAGTGACGGGTGGGAGAGCGGCGACCCACGAACACGGTGCGCCACACGACGCAGAGGCGGCGACGTACATGACGTACACGAAATGCACGGTTATGACGGCAACATGGCGTCGCGCATGCGGCGACCAGAAGGACGAGCAGGGGGCAGAACGTGCTTGACGGAGTCGTGCCGTTCCCGGCGGACCTCGCCGCGCGGTACAGGGCGAAGGGATACTGGGAGGACCGGTCGCTCATCGACGTCTTCGGCGAGGTCTTCGACCGCTACGCCGACCGCGTGGCATTGATCGACGACCACACGACCGTCACGTATCGGCAGATCGACGAGCGCTCGAAGTTGCTCGCCCGCCATCTGCTGGATCTCGGGATCCGACCGCTCGACCGGATGGTGGTGCAGCTTCCGAACACGGCCCAGTTCGTCTACCTCTACTTCGCCCTCCAACGGATCGGGGCGATCCCGATTCTCGCCCTGCCAGTCCACCGCCGGCGGGAGGTGGAGCAGTTCGTCACGCTGGCCGATGCCCGCGCCTGTGCGGTGCCGGCGCACGCGCGCGACTTCGGCTTCGTCGACATGGTCAAGCTGATCATGGCCGATCACCCGGACCTCTCGCTGTGCCTGGTCCAGGGCTTGGACCCCGCCGCGGCAGAGGGTCCGTTCGTCTCCCTCGACGCACTCCTCGAGCAGGAGCCGTCGGCGCCCGAGAGCGCCTTGGACGGCATCGCGATCGACCCGGAGGACCCTGCCGTCTTCCTCCTGTCGGGCGGGACGACCGGCATCCCCAAGCTCATCCCCCGGACCCACAACGACTACGCGTACAACTCCAAGCTGGCCGCCTCGGTCTGCGACTTCCGTGAGGGCGACGTCCTCTTGCTCGTCCTCCCGATCGAGCACAACCTGCCGCTGGCATGCCCTGGTATGCAGGGCGCGTTCCTGGAGGGCGCCACCGTGGTGCTCTCCACCTCGACGCGGCCGAGGGACGTGTTCGAGCGCGTGCAGCGACACCGCGTGACCCACCTCCACGTGGTGCCGGCCCTGCTGATCCTCTGGATAAACGATGCCTCCGCCTCCGACTACGACCTCTCGTCCCTGCACATCGTCCAGAGCGGCGGGCAGCGCCTGCAGCCGGAGGTCCGCCAGAGGGCTGAGGCGCTGCTTCCGGGCTGCTTCATCCAGGAGAACTTCGGCATGGCGGAGGGCCTCATCATGTTCGTCCGCATCGACGACCCCGAGGAGGTGCGACGGGAGACGTGCGGCCGGCCGGTGTGCGAGGACGACGAGGTCTACCTGGTCGACGAGGAGGGGAGGCCCGTCCCGCAGGGGGAGGTCGGGGAGCTCGTGGTACGCGGTCCGTACACCCTCCAGGGCTACTTTCGCAGCCCCGAGTACAACGCCCGCGCGTTCACCCATGACGGCTTCTATCGCTCCGGGGACCTGCTGCGGATGGACCGAACCGGGAACTACGTCGTGGAGGGCCGCCGGAAAGACCTCATCAACCGGGGCGGCGAAAAGATCAGCGCCGAGGAGGTGGAGAACCTCATCCTCTCCCATCCGAGCGTCCTGAACGTCGCCTGCGTCCCCTACCCCGACGAGGTCCTGGGCGAGCGGATGTGTGCCTGCGTCGTCACCAAGCCCGGCGCCTCCCTGGAATTCGCCGAGCTCGTCGAGTTCCTCGAGAAGATGGACATCGCCAAGTTCAAGCTGCCCGAGCGTCTGGAGATCCTCGAGAACCTGCCACTCTCGGGGTTCGGAAAGGTCTCGAAGAAGGACCTGACGGCGATGCTGGCGAGCCGGACGTCCTGAGTCCGGTTGAGCGCGGACAGGGAAGCGGGCGCAGGGTGCAGGCGCCCGGATCAGACGAGGCCGGCCGCCGCCATGCGCTCGAGCGCCGTGACCTCCTCGAGCGCCAGGTGACGGCCGAGCGCGCCGTTCCCGCCTTCGCCTGAAGGCTTGTCGCCGGCTGGAGCGAATTCCTTCTCCCGCTGGCCGCGTACGATGTCGCGCTCCTCGTGGTACTGGGCGACGATGCGGTCTTCCCAGCCGGGTTCCGGCCACTCGTAGGGCAGGTCGACGATCTCGCCGGGCGTCGTGGCGCTCTCCGCGAGCGCAAGCACCTCGGCCACGATCTGGCGCTGCTCCTCGGCGCGGTGCGGCCGTCCGAGGCTGTAGCCGAGCGGGTAGTCGAGGTAGGCCGCGCGAGGCGGGCGCACCCGCTCGGTGATGTCGCGTGCCCCGGTGACCGAGACGGTCGGGATGCCGGCGAGCTCCACCACCCGGGACAGCACCCCCATGGCCTGGTGGCACGCCGGGCACAGCGGCACGACGAGCAC
>JAJYGM010000544.1 GCA_021785095.1 Actinomycetes bacterium | reverse complement strand
GCGACGTGGCCGGCGAGCCCCCGGATGAGACGGCGCGCCGGGAGCTCGTGGAGGAGGTGGGACGCAGGGCGTCCGTGCTGCGCTACCTCGGTCGCTTCTACAACTCCCCCGGCTTCACGGACGAAGAGACCTTCTGCTATCTGGCGACGGAGCTCGAGCCGGTCGAGCGGGAGCCGCAGGGGCTCGAGGAGCGCCACATGGCGGCCGAGCTGATCGCGTGGGGCGTGCTCGATCGTCTGGCTCGGGAGGGCACCCTCTGCGACGCGAAGACGCTCGCGGGCCTCGCCCTCGCGCGGGGCGCGCTCGGCGGGCCCGGAGCCGCAGACGGCGCCGCCGGGCGCTGAGCCCGGTCTCGTGGCGGTGGTGGAGGGCCGGACGGGCGGTGCTCCGCTGTCACAGCCGGCGGAGGAGTTCCTCTCGTACCTGACGGTGGAGCGTGGCCGGCGCCCGAACACCATCGCCGCCTACCGGCGAGACCTCGTGGACTACGAGGCCTTCCTCGCACGCTTCGGGCACGGTGTCCGGGACGCGTCGGCGGAGGAGGTCGGGCAGTACCTCGACGGGCTGCGCAGCGCAGGTTGTCGCCCGGCGACCGTTGCCCGCCACGCTGCGGCCGTGCGTGGGCTGCACCGGTTTGCCGTCGCCGAGGGGTACGCCCCGGCGGACCCGACGCGTCTCGTGGGCCGTCCCCGCGTGCCGAGCGGGCTCCCGAAGGCGCTGAGCGAGGAGGAGGTGGCACGGCTCCTCGCCGCACCGAGCGGGGACTCCCCCCTCGTCGCCCGAGACCGCGCGCTGCTCGAGGTGCTCTATGCCACCGGGGCGCGGATCTCCGAGGCGGTCGGGCTGGACCGGGCGGACCTCGACCTCGAGGGCTCCTGGGCCCGGGTCCTCGGCAAGGGTAACCGGGAGCGGCTCGTCCCGCTCGGCCGCTACGGGACCGAAGCGCTCGAGGCGTGGCTCGCCTCACCCGGGCGCGAGGTGGTGCTCGCGCGCGCGAGGCGGGCCGAGCCACGGGCGGTCTTCGTGAACGCGCGGGGCGGCCGGCTCAGCCGCCAGGGTGCATGGGGCATCCTCGAGCACTGGGGGAGGCGGGTCGGCCTCGCCGAGCGCCTCTCCCCACACGTGCTGCGCCACTCGTGCGCCACCCACCTCCTCGCGCACGGCGCAGACTTGCGCGTGGTCCAGGAGCTGCTCGGCCACCAGTCGATCATGACCACGCAGATCTACACCCGCGTCACCCCCGAGCGGCTCGTGGCGGCGTACCGGGCCGCGCACCCACGGGCCGGCCTACCCCCGTCGTCCCGCGCCGGCCGCTAACGTTGGATCACTATGTCCAGCGATGCAGCCACGGTCGACTACCGGGCGTTGCTCGAGGAGGAGCGCGCTCGGCTCCTCGAGCAGCTGGCCGAGCTCGGCTTCGGCGGCGGTGACGGACCGGCGTACGACCGGAACTTCGCGGACTCCTCGCAGGTGACGGCCGAGCGGGGCGAGGCCGAGGCGCTCGCGACGCCGCTCGAGAAGGCGCTCGCGGAGGTCGAGCGCGCCATCGCGAAGCTTGCCGCCGGGAGCTACGGGCGCTGCGAGCGCTGCGGGGAGCCGATCTCGCCCGCGCGTCTCGAGGCGATGCCCGCGAGCCGGCTCTGCCTCTCCTGCGTAGGGAAGCGCTGAGCGGGGGGTGCTGAGCCCGGGGAACCGGACCCGCCAGTACCAGGTTCTGGCGCTGGTACTGGCCGTCGCGCTGATCTACCTCGTGCTCCGGGGGCATCTGGTCTCGGTCGGCGACTTCCTCTTCCTCGCCTGCCTGATCCCTTCGGTGATCCTCCACGAGGTCTCCCACGGTGCCGTGGCGCTCGCCTGCGGGGACGACACAGCCAAGCGCGCCGGGCGGCTCACGCTCAACCCGCTCCGACACGTCGACCCGTTCGGGACGATCATCCTCCCGGCCCTGTTGATCCTCGTCGGCGCGCCGGTCATCGGCTACGCGAAGCCCGTGCCGGTGAACGTCGGGAACCTCCGCTCGCCGCGGAACCAGGGGGTGCTCGTCGCGCTCGTCGGGCCCGCGGTCAACGTGGCGCTCGCGCTCCTCGCCGCCTTCCTCCTGCGCTACCCCCTCGCGAGCGAGCTCAACCGGGCGTTCGAGACCGGGTCCGGCGCCCTTCCCTGGTGGCTCCAGCTCGTGGTGGACTTCGGCGAGGTGAACGTGATCCTCGCCATGTTCAACCTGGTGCCGATCCCGCCGCTCGACGGGTCCGCGGTCGTGGAGCGGCTCCTCCCCGCCCAGTGGTGGCCGGCCTACCTCTCGCTCAGGCGCTACACGATGCCGGTGCTCTTCCTCGTCTTCTTCTTCGCGCCCCAGGTCTTCGCGGCCGCCATCGATCCGGCGATCTCGCTCTGGGCCCATCTCGCCCAGCGGTGACGGAGCGTGCCCCGCTCGCGATGAGGCTCCGGCACGGCGCACACCTCGTGTGGCGGTTCCTCGGCTCCCTCCCGCCCTGGGGACCCTCGCCAGCGGCGGAGCGCCTCGTCCGGGCGCGT
>JAJYGM010000075.1 GCA_021785095.1 Actinomycetes bacterium | reverse complement strand
GCTCGCCGATCTGCGCGCACGACCCGACGGTCGCCCACGTGTCGACCATCGTCCCCGCGCCGACGCGGGCTCCGATGTTGACGTAGCTCGGCATGAGGACCGCTCCTCGCCCGACGAACGATCCCCACCGGGCGGAGCCTCCCGGGACGACCCGCACCCCGAGCGCCTCGTAGCCGTGCTTCAAGGGCAGCTTGTCCGCGTACTCGAAAGGACCGACCTCGGTCGTCTCGACGGACCGCAACTGGAAGAGCAGCAATATGGCTTGCTTCAGCCACTCGTGGACGACGACCTCGTCGCTCGAGACGTCGAGCTCCGCGACGCGGGCCTCACCCGAGTCGAGCAGGCCGATCGCCTCGTCGACGACCGACGCGGCATCGCCGTCCCCCGCCCTGACCTCCGCGCGGCGACCCCACAGCTCGGCGATGGACTCCTCGAGCGCTGCCATGACCCTCCGATCGGGCAAGAAAGGGCGAGGCTAACGCGCGGGGGCGTTCCGGGCGCTCTCACGCCTCTCGCTGCCGGACACGGCTCGTGCCGAGTCGAGGGCACGCTCGAGGCGGTCGGCGACGAGCTCGAGGCGATCCATCGGCTGGACGAGCGCGACGCGCACGCAGCCCGCGCCGGCCGGCCCGTAGAGCTCCCCAGGAGAGACGAGGGCACCCGCATGCGTGGCGAGCTGCCGGGCGAGGCGCCACTCGGCACCCTCGTCCGAGCCGGGCTCCTCGTCTGCGAGCGGCAGGGCAACCGGCGCACGGACCCAGAGGTAGAAGCCCCCGCCGGGGCGGTCGACGGCGACGCCGAGCCGGCCGAGGATCTGCGCGGCGCGCTCGAGCCGCTCCGCGTAGCGCTCCCGCTGGCGCTCGACGTGCTCGTCGTCCTCGAGAGCGACCGCGCCTGCGAGCTGGACCGGGCCGGGCACCATGAGCCCCGCGTGGCGCCTGAGCTCGCGCAGGTACGAGACCAGCTCGGGATCGCCCGCGTAGAAGCCGACGCGCAGGCCGGCGCAGTTCGAGCGCTTCGAGATCGAGTGGACGGCGAGCACCCCGTCGAGGCCATGCTCGAGGATCGTCTTCGGGGTCCCGTGCCAGGTGAACTCCGCATAGCACTCGTCGGAGAGCACTGGCACGTCGTGCTCGCGCCCGAAGCGCGCCGCTGCTGCGAGGTCGTCGAGACGGCCGGTGGGGTTGGCGGGACTGTTCACCCAGATGCAGAGGGCCCGCTCGGCGTCTGCTTGCGCGACGTCCTCGATCGCGAGCGTGCCGTCGGGCCGCGCCGGGACGGGCACGGCCCGGCATCCCGCCAGGACCGCGCCCATCGCATAGGTCGGATAGGAGACGGCCGGGTAGAGCACTGTGTCGCGGTCCGGTCTCCGCAGTCGCAGCCAGTGCGGCATACCGGCGACGAGCTCCTTCGTCCCGACGCACGCGGCGACGTCGGCCCGGCTCGTGCCTACCCCGAAACGACGCTCCATCCATCCGCGCGCCGCGTCTATCAGCCGAGGGCTCCCGGCACCCGACGGGTAGCCCCGCTCCGCTCCCGACGAGCCGAGGGCGGCGACTACCGCCGGCGGCGGCGGGTCGCAAGGCGTCCCGACCGACAGGTCGACGAGCCCTCCTGGCAGCGCCGACGCCCGCACCTCGAGCGGCTCCAACCGGTCGTAGGGATAGGCCGGCGGCACGAAGCCGTCGCTCGCTCCCGTCGTGCTCACGTCGCCTCCTGGCGGTCGGGCCGCGTCGCCGCGGCGAACTCTGCGAAGCGGTGGCGCCCTTGCTCGTCGAGGCGGACCCGCACGGCGAGCATGTCGCCGGCGTCACGCTGCTCGACGATCTCGCCGGCGCGATGGAGCGCCGCGAGGACGTCGCCGCGCTCGCAGGGCACGAGGAGCTCGAGCGTCCTGTCGCTCGCGCGCAAAGCGGCACCGATCGCGGCGAGCAGCTCCGGTCCTCCCTCGCCGGTGAGAGCGGATAGGGCGACCGAGCCGGGGTGGGTCGCACGGAGGCGCTCGGCAGCCGCCGGCGCGCGGTCCGCCTTGTTGAAGGCGACGAGCTCGGGCACGTCGCCCGCACCGATCTCGCCGAGGACTGAGCGGACCGCGTCCATCTGCGCCTCGGGGTCCGCCGCGCTCGCGTCGACGACATGGACGAGCAGGTCGGTGCCGGAGACGACCTCGAGCGTCGAGCGGAAGGCCTCGACGAGCTGGTGCGGCAGCTTACGGACGAAGCCGACGGTGTCCGAGCAGAGCACCACCTCACCACCTGGCAGCTCGAGCCGCCGGGTCCGCGGGTCGAGCGTCGCGAACAGCCTGTTCTCGACGAGCACGCCCGCGTCCGTAAGCGCGTTCAGCAGCGTCGACTTCCCCGCGTTCGTGTAGCCGACGAGCGACACCGTCCGTGCCGCGCCGCGCCGGCGCGCCCGCAGCTGGGTCCGCCGAGTCGCGCCGAGCTGACGCAGCTCGGCGTCGAGCTTCGCGATCCTGCGCATGATCCGCCGCCGGTCGACCTCGAGCTGGGTCTCGCCCGGGCCCCTCGTCCCGAT
>JAJYGM010000701.1 GCA_021785095.1 Actinomycetes bacterium | reverse complement strand
ATCCGTCGGGAGCCCACGGCGTCTCGCGAGCCGCTCGTCGCGCGCTCGACGGGGCACGCGAAGAGCTGGCGGACGTCCTCGGCTGCGAGGCCGGCGAGGTCGTGTTCACCTCTGGCGGGACCGAGGACGACAATCTCGCGATCCTCGGCACCGTGGCCGGCAGGCCCGGCCCGGTGCTCGTGAGCGCGGTCGAGCACCGGGCCGTGCTCGCCCCCGCCCGAGCAGTCCACGCGTACATCGTTCCCGTGAGCAGGCATGGGGTCGTCGAGACAGGGGCGCTCGCTGCTCTGGCGGCCACCGCCCGGTCCCTCGGCTCCCCTGTCACGCTCGTGTCGGTCATGCTCGTCAACAGCGAGACCGGCGTCGTCCAGCCGGTCCAAGCACTGCCCGGCGTGCTGGAGGCCGACGCTCCAGACGCGCTCCTCCACTGCGACGCAGTCCAGGCGCTCCCGTGGCTCGACGTCGCGTCGCTCGCAGCCGGCTGCGACCTCGTCTCGGTCTCGGCCCACAAGTTCGGCGGGCCGAAGGGCGTCGGAGCACTCGTCGTGCGCGGGCGCGCCGCGTCCGTGGTGCGCCCGGTGCTCCACGGGGGGCCGCAGGAGGCCGAGCTGCGCCCGGGGACCGAGAACGTCGCGGGTGCGGTGGCGATGGCGACGGCGGCCCGGATCACCGCGGCCCGACGCTCCGCGACGGTCCGGCGCGTCACGGTGCTGCGTGACCGGCTCGCCGACGGCCTCGTCGAGGCGACCGGAGCGCTCGAGCCCGCTCCGCGGGCGCTGCGCGTCGCTGGGAGCTGCCACCTCCGCTTCCCCGGCGTCTCGGCGGAGGAGCTCCTCCTGCTCGCCGACGCCCAGGGGGTCGCGGCCTCCACCGGATCGGCATGCGCGAGCGGGGCGCGCGATCCGAGCCACGTGCTGACGGCGATGGGCTGGAGCGGTGCCGAGGCTCGCGAGTCGGTGCGCTTCTCGCTCGGCGCGACCACCACGGCCGCGGAGGTCGACCACGCCTCGCGTGTCGTCGCGGACGCCGTCGAGCGCCTCCGGGCATAGCGGCCCCGGGGTCCAGCCCGGGGCACGGAGCGAGCCCGCGCGCTCCGAGGCCGCGCGCTCCGAGCTGGCAGACTTGGGTCGTGCGCGTGCTCGTGGCGATGTCGGGCGGGGTGGACTCGTCGGTCGCCGCCGCGCTTCTCCACGACGCGGGGCACGAGGTCGTCGGCGCGACGATGAAGCTCTGGGGAGGGCCGTCTGACTCGGGCTGCTGCTCGGTAGCGGACGTCCGCGACGCCCGCAGCGTGGCCGACCGGATCGGCGTCGACCACCACGTGTTCAACTTCACCGAGGAGTTCTCCGCTGGAGTCGTCGCTCCGTACGTAGCCGACCACGCGGCAGGGCGCACGCCCAACCCGTGCGTCGAGTGCAATCGCCGCCTCAAGTTCTCAGCTCTGCTCGACCGGGCGGACCGTCTGGGCTTCGACGCGATCGCCACGGGGCACCACGCGCGCGTCGAGCACCGCGCCGGGCGCTGGAGCCTTCGACGTGGCGCCGACACGGCGAAGGACCAGTCCTACGTCCTGTCGGTCCTCACCGCGGTGGAGCTCTCCCGGGTGCTGCTCCCGGTGGGCGACCTCACCAAGGCCAAGGTGCGCTCGCTCGCGGCGACTTGGGGGCTCGTGACCGCCGCGAAGCCGGACAGCCAGGACGTCTGCTTCGTCGCGGCGCGGTCCTCGGCGCCCGGCGGCGGGCGGGCGGCGTTCCTCGGCTCCCGGATCGCGCTGCACCCGGGCAGGGTCGTCGACGCGGCGAGCGGGGACGAGCTCGGCTCCGTGGAAGCGGTCGAGCTCGTGACCGTGGGCCAGCGGCGCGGCCTCCCCGGCGGCGCCGCGTCGCGTCGCTACGTGGTCGGCGTCGACGTCGCCGCGCGCTCGGTCGTCGTCGGCGAACCCGACCTGCTCCTTTGCGACGAGGTGACGCTCGAGTCGCGCACCTGGGTCGGCGACGAGCTCCCGGTGGGCACGGCCTGCACGGTGCAAGCGAGCGCACACGGCCGACCCGTCCCGGCGTCGCTCACCGCGACGGGGGTCCGCTTCGGCGAGCGGGCGCGACGGGTCGCTCCCGGACAGCTCGTCGCGTGCTATCGGGGCGACGAGGTCGTCGGGTCCGGGGTCGCGTGCTGAGGGAGCAGCCCGAGCCGGTAGGGGCGAGCGCGCAGAGCCGGCACGACGAGCTCGTCCGGCTCGTGCGCGACGCCCGCTACCGCTACTACGTGCTCTCGGACCCGCCGGTACCCGACGTCGAGTTCGACGCCTGGTACCGCGAGCTCGTGGCGCTCGAGGAGAGGTTCCCGGCGTTGCGCACGCGAGGATCGCCGACCCGGCAGGTCGGAGCCCCGCTCGACGGCACGTTCCCGCCGTTCGAGCACATCGAGCCGATGCTCTCGCTCGACAACGCGTTCAGCGAGGAGGAGATCCGCGAGTGGGTGGACCGCGTGCGGCGTGGTCTCCCCGACGGCGAGCGCGTACGCCTCGCCTGCGAGCTCAAGT
>JAJYGM010000070.1 GCA_021785095.1 Actinomycetes bacterium | reverse complement strand
ATGGCGGCTGTGTCAGCGATCACACGAACTTCGCGATTTTCGATCACCGAAAGTCGCGATGGCAGAGCCCCCCGCTTCCTGGCTGTGAGTATGGCAGAGGAGGGGAGCGAGCTCGAGGATCCTCCCCTCGAGATGGCCTGACGGCAGTGCGTGGTCCAGCGTGTCGACAGGTACGTGGTAGGTGGGATTCGAACAGGATCGTGGGCGGATGGGACAAGACCGGGCGACGTGCCCAGCTCTGATGATCGCCGTCAGGCCAGGGGGTCGAGCCCCTGGTGGCCCCCGTGCGCGAGCCGGAGGCCCATGGGCGATCTCCGGGGAGAGCTGCAGCGGCCCAGGCGCACGGATGAGAGCCGGCGTCGGGGCACGCTCGACTCCGAGTAGCGCCCCGAGCAAGAAGAGCAGGAGGATCCTCATCGCATGGCCTCGGTGAGTGCCTGGTGCTCGCGCAGGCGCCACGAGGGGCCCTTGATGTTGATCACCACCGCCCGATCGAGGAGCCGGTCCAACACGGCTGCTGCGACGACGTGATCCCCGCCGAAGAGCTCGCCCCAGGCCGACAGCGACCGGTTGGTGGTCACGATGGTCGACGAGCCCCGCTCGTAGCGGCGGTTGACCACCTGGAACAGCGCGTTGGCCTGGGCGCGGTCGAAGCCCACCAGTCCGACGTCGTCGATCACGAGGACCGATGGCCCGGTGTAGGTGCGGATGCGGGTGGTGAAGCTGCCGTCCGCGTAGGCGCTCGCCACCGAGGCCACCAGGTCTGCCGCCGAGGTGAAGTAGCCCCGGTAGCCGGCCTCGACCGCCGCCGTGCACAGCGCCGTGGCCAAGAAGGTCTTGCCGGTGCCGGGCTGGCCGAGGAAGACAATGGGGCGCCCTTCGGCGACGAAGCGGCACGACGCCAGGTCGTGGAGGAGCTTGCGGTCGATCGAGGGCTGGAAGTCGAAGTCGAAGTCCTCCAGCACGGCCCGCTTGGGCAGGTGGGCGAAGCGAAGCCGGGCAGCCAGACGCCGGTTGCGGCTGTGGAGTGCCTCCGCGGCCATGACCGCGGCGAGGTACTCGACGTGGCTCCAGTCGCGCGCGCCTGCCTCCTCGGCCATGGTGGCGAACACCTCGGCTGCCTTGGTGAGGCGCAGGTAGTCGAGGTCGGCCTTGAGCTGCTCGTAGGGGCCGTTCATCGACCCCTCCCCGTGCAGCCGCACCCGGCGTCGTAGCGGGAGAGGTCGACCTCGTCGACGTCGTAGTCGCCCGGGCCGAGGTCCAAGCGGACCACGGTGTTCGGATCCCTTCCGGCTGCGAGGGGGACCTGGTGGCGGCGATGGGGGGCCAGGGCGATGGCCTCTGTTGCTGCTCGGTGTGCCGGGTCCCAGACCGGGGGTGATCCTGGCGGGGCGAGGTGGTGGGTGACGACGACCTCGCCGCGGTGGCGGATCTCGAGGATGCCGGCATCGACGGGCAGGCGAACCTCGACGGTGGTGCCCACGAGCTCGGGTGGGACCGAGTAGGACACGGTGTCCACCTCGATCAGCGGCAACGGGGCGTTCACCACCCGAGGCTCTCTGCGGGCGGTGTCGAAGCGGACCCGGGGAAGGGGCCCCAAGAGCTCGACCTCTCTGGCGAGGCGGTCTCTCGGAGCCTCCTTGGTGACCCGATGGGGCCGGGGGTCCACGTAGAGGTCCAGCCAGCGCCTGGCTCGGGTGTTGAGCTCGGCGATCGAGCCGGGCGGATCGAGCGCCATCTCCTGCATGAAGGCGGAGTTGAGCTCGCCGAAGGGCCGCTCGGTCTTGCCCTTGCGCTTGGCATCTCGTGCCTTGCAGGCCTTCAGCGCGAAGCCATGGTAGGTGGCGAAGTCGAGGGCTTCGGGGAAGAAGCGGTAGACGCGGCCGCGCGAGATGCCGAGCGCCCCCATGCGGTCGGTCCGCCCGACGGCGGCCACCCCACCAACGGCCTCGAAGAACCGCACCAGGCCCTCGAAGGTGTGCGCCCGGTCGTAGGAGGGGGCGAACCACCAGTGCCGGCTGCGTGACCAGCAGAGCACTGCACCGAAGCAGTGCAGGTCGCCGAGCCCCCAGGTCTCCCCCCAGTCGCAGCAGTCGGACCAGTCGAACTGGAACTCCGCCCCCGGGGCGGTCTCAATGGGCACGCTCACGAGCGGCGGGCGTCGACGGCGTACCCCGCGGACCTGGCGGAGGTGGCGCACCAGGGTCGGGTAGGAGCCGGTGAAGCCCTCGGCTCGGAGGATCCGTTCGATCGAGCTGGCCAGCAGCTCTGGGTTGGCCTCGAGGAGCTTCGCCACCCGGGCGGCCCAGTGCTCCGAGACGGTGGGTTCGTGGCCGGCCGGTGCGCGCCGCTTGGGCGGCGGGCCTCCCTTCTTCAGCCACGACGACACGGTGGCCGGGTGGCAGCCAACGGCATCGGCGATCTGGCCGATGGTCCAGCCTTGGCGTCGAAGTGCGACGACGTCCATGTACTCCTCCTGGGTCAACATGACCGGTGGGGCCCTCCAGTACTCGGGAACTCGTGCAAGTCCCGAGCCCCGGAGTTTCC